>CAIXMC010000111.1 GCA_903920405.1 uncultured beta proteobacterium | reverse complement strand
TAGCAGCCTGTCGGACTTGATTGGTAAGTTATTGATTTATAAAAATAATTATAAATTTACACAATTGAGAAAATTCTTAAAAATCAATTTGTTATACCTTCAAGTCCGACAGGCTGCTAGCATTGCCTCCCAACTCTGACGGCCAAATGGGGAACTTATTACTGACCACATCCTAAACCGTTATGAACATTGATCACAAGAGACAAAATGATGCCATCAACCCCACTCACACCTACCCACTCTCAGGATGACGATGCCCAGGAAACCCGCGAATGGATGGATGCGCTGAGCGCCGTCATAGAGCGCGAAGGTCACCATCGTGCGCATGATCTTCTGGAACGATTGCTCGATCATGCCCGTCAAAACAGCATTGACATGCCTTTTTCAGCCAATACGGCTTACGTGAATACCATTGATGCAGCGCATGAAGCCCACTGCCCCGGCAATATTGAAATTGAAGAACGCCTGCGTGCCTACATGCGCTGGAATGCGATGGCCATGGTGGTCAAGGCCAACCGCCATCACCCTGAAGACGGTGGCGATTTGGGTGGACATATTGGCTCATTTGCTTCTTTGGCGCACATGTTGGGCGCAGGGTTTAACCACTTTTGGCATGCGCCCAGCAGTGACCACGGCGGCGATTGTCTTTATATTCAAGGCCATGTCGCCCCGGGCATTTATGCGCGTGCCTACCTGGAAGGTCGTTTGACCGAAGAACAATTGCTCAATTTTCGCCAGGAAACCGGCGGCAAAGGGCTGTCTAGCTACCCCCACCCCAAGCTGATGCCCGAATTTTGGCAATTTCCAACTGTGTCGATGGGTTTGGGGCCGCTGATGGGCATTTACCAGGCACGGTTTTTAAAGTATCTGCAAGCGCGTGACATTGCCAGGACGGATAACCGCAAGGTCTGGGTCTTTTGTGGTGATGGCGAAATGGACGAGGTTGAATCTTTGGGCGCTATTGGATTGGCTGCGCGTGAAAATCTTGACAACCTGATTTTTGTCATCAACTGCAATTTGCAGCGTCTTGATGGCCCTGTGCGTGGCAATGGAAAAATTGTTCAAGAGCTTGAAAGTACCTTCCGTGGGGCAGGCTGGAACGTCATCAAACTGCTATGGGGCAGCAATCTTGATCCCTTACTTGCGCGTGACAAGGAGGGTGTCTTGCGCCAACTGATGATGGACACACCAGACGGTGACTACCAGGCTTTCAAAGCCAATGACGGTGCGTATGTTCGCCAACACTTTTTTGCCCGTGACCCGCGCGCCCTGGCCATGGTGGCCAACATGACCGATGATGAAATCTGGAATTTGCGTCGGGGTGGACACGACCCTCAAAAAGTGTATGCCGCTTACCATGCAGCCGTCCATCACACCGGCCAGCCTACGGTGTTGCTGATCAAAACCGTCAAGGGTTTTGGCATGGGCAAAAGTGGCGAGGGCAAGAACAACGTGCATCAAACCAAAAAACTCACCGATGACGACATCAAAGCCTTTCGCGACCGCTTCAATATCCCTGTGCCAGACAGTCAAATTGCCAGCATTCCGTTTTATAAACCGGCAGACGACACCCCTGAAATGCGCTATCTGCACGAACGTCGCCAAGCGCTGGGGGGGTATTTGCCACACCGTCGCACCCGCAGTGATGAATCGTTCACTGTGCCGCCCATCGACACCTTCAAGGCCGTGCTTGAACCCACGGCCTTGGGGCGTGAAATATCAACCACGCAGGCATTTGTCCGATTTTTAACCCAACTGTTGCGCGACGCCGCTTTGGGCACTCGCGTAGTGCCCATTTTGGTCGATGAAGCGCGCACCTTTGGCATGGAAGGGTTGTTTCGCCAGATTGGCATTTACAACCCCGCAGGCCAGCAATACACCCCGGTCGACAAAGACCAGGTCATGTATTACCGTGAAGACACCCGTGGCCAGATTTTGCAAGAGGGCATTAACGAAGCCGGTGGCATGAGCAGTTGGATTGCTGCGGCCACCAGCTACAGCACAAGTAACCGCATCATGCTGCCGTTTTATGTGTACTACTCGATGTTTGGTTTTCAGCGCGTGGGCGATCTGGCCTGGGCTGCAGGCGATATGCAGGCAAGAGGTTTTTTGCTGGGCGGTACTTCCGGGCGCACCACGCTCAACGGCGAAGGTTTGCAACACGAAGACGGCCACAGCCACATTCTGGCGGGGACACTTCCCAACTGCATCAGTTATGACCCCACCTTTGCCCATGAAGTGGCGGTGATTTTGCACCACGGCTTAAAACGCATGGTTGAAAGCCAGGACAACGTTTTTTATTACCTGACACTGCTCAATGAAAACTACGCCATGCCAGGTCTGACGGCAGGCACTGAAGATCAAATCATCAAAGGCATGTATTTGTGCAAACCCGGCCAAGAAGGTGCGACAGGGCCACGGGTTCAGTTGTTGGGTTCTGGTGCTATTTTGCGAGAGAGTCTGTTCGCGCAAAAGCTGCTGGCGGAAGATTGGGGGGTGGTCGCAGATGTCTGGAGCTGCCCGAGCTTTACCGAGTTGGCGCGTGAGGGGCAGGCCTGTGAGCGTCACCAACTTCTGCATCCTCTTGATGCTGTCCGCAAGCCTTTTGTGACGCAACAGTTGGCCAGTCACACCGGGCCTGTTGTCGCATCCACCGATTACATCAAGGCTTTCGCCGAACAAATTCGTGCATTTATTCCCAAAGGCCGCAGCTATAAAGTGCTGGGGACAGATGGTTTTGGCCGAAGCGACTTTCGCAGCAAATTGCGTGAGCATTTTGAAATTAACCGCCATTTCATCGTTGTGGCCGCTTTAAAAGCACTCAGCGAAGAGGGTACGGTGCCAGTGGCTAAGGTCGCACAAGCCATTGAAAAATATGGCATTCAGACGGATAAAGTCAATCCTTTGTTGGCTTGATGATTTTGTGAGACAGTTACAGTTCTGTCCTTTGATGAACAAGAGAAAATTATGTCTTTAATAGAAATCAAAGTCCCTGATATTGGCGACTTTTCAGATGTGACGGTCATTGAACTGCTGGTGAAAGTAGGCGACACCGTCAAGGTTGAACAAAGCCTGCTGACGGTTGAATCTGACAAGGCTTCAATGGAAATTCCATCAAGCCATACCGGTGTGGTCAAAGAGCTGAAACTGGGTTTGGGAGACACTGTCAAAGAAGGCACTTTGATTTTGATGCTTGAAGTGACTGATGCCCTGCCGGTTGCATCTGACCCAGAAATTATGCCAAATACGGCTGTAACCCATGACCAGCAAGCGTTAGTAGCTATTGATTCAATAGCTACTGATGCAAAGACTGTAGAAATTTGTGTCCCTGACATGGGTGATTTTGATGATGTCACGGTGATTGAAGTCATGGTCAAAGTGGGGGACAGCATCAAAGCCGAACAAAGCCTGATCACTGTTGAATCTGACAAGGCTTCGATGGAAATTCCCTCTGCTTTGTCTGGTGTGGTCAAAGAACTGAAAGTGGCTCTTGGCGATACGGTCCAACAGGGTTCATTGATTTTGATGCTCGACGTTTCCAAGGCAGCAGATGCTGTGGCCAAGCCCCATGCACCTGTCCAGGATTTAATGCCAAATCAGCCTGTAACCCACGTCCATCATGCGTTGGTAGCTAGTCTTTCCGTAGCAAAAAGTCAGGATGCAGATACTGCTGGCCACTTGCCTCATGCCTCGCCATCGGTACGCAAATTTGCGCGTGAGCTAGGCGTTCCTCTGGATGCCGTCAAAGGCACGGGGCCTAAAGACCGCATTACCGATGCTGACATTCAGTCCTACACGCGCTCAGTCATGAGTAGTACAAAACCCACCGCCAAGCCAGCGACCAGCGAGGGGGCAGGTTTGGGTTTGATCCCGTGGCCGCAGGTGGACTTTGCCAAGTTTGGGCCAATTGAGAAGAAAGAGCTGTCACGCATTCAAAAAATCAGCGGGGCCAACCTTTTGCGCAACGCCATCATGATTCCAGCAGTCACCAACCATGACGATGCAGACATTACCGATCTGGAAAGTTTTCGCCTGACCATCAACAAGGAAAATGAAAAGTCAGGTGTCAAGATCACAATGCTGGCTTTTTTAATCAAGGCTTGTGTGTCTGTTTTGAAAAAATACCCGCAGTTCAACAGCTCGCTCGATGGCAATGCCTTGATTTATAAAAAGTATTACCACATAGGTTTTGCAGCCGACACGCCCGATGGCCTGATGGTGCCAGTCATTAAGGATGCCGACAAAAAAGGCATTGTGCAAATCAGCACCGAGATGACCGAGTTGGCGAAAAAAGCACGTGAAGGCAAACTCAGCCCGTCAGAGATGACCGGTGCAAGTTTTACCATCAGCAGTTTGGGGGGTATCGGTGGGCGTTATTTCACACCCATCATCAACGCGCCCGAAGTGGCGATTTTGGGCGTATGCCGTGCTTTACTGATGCCCGCATGGGATGGCAAAGCCTTCCAGCCGCGCCTGATGTTGCCGCTGTCACTGACTTGGGATCATCGGGTGATTGATGGTGCGGCGGCGGCGCGCTTTAACGTCTATCTTTGCCAGATTCTGGGCGACTTTCGACGGGTTTTACTGTGATGTGAAAAAAATGATGAAAGATGATCCCGCTACACATCAAGACTTCCGTCGCTCCCACAAGGTCGTGTGGGCGTAGCGTAACCCGACAGGCGTTATGTTGTTATGGGTTGATATTGGGTTGTTGGGTCACAGCCTGGCAATAGGCTTTCAGAACAGCATTCATTTGAGTTTGCCAGCCGCTGCCTTGCGCACGAAACCACTCAATGACATCAGCGTCCACACGCAGGGCAATTTGCTTTTTTTTGACTGGCACCGGCAAACCGCGGTGCGCAACGGCCTCTGCCCAGTTTGCGGGCACAGTTTGCGGCGCATCTTCTGTGAACGTGATTTCAGAATCTGGCATGGCTTTGAGATGATCCCAATTCGTTTGACCCTTAACGCTTATGGTAGCGTGATTGCCAAGTTTTGAATTCATGATTTTCTGCCTTTCGTGCTGAAATAAGATGAGGGATGTCACCATCATCGCCGCGTGGTGTCCACACGACAAACAAAGCAACGCCATTGAACACGCCGACACTTTGAAGCCGTTGCTCTGTATAAACTTCACGGGTATCTTCACGGGTTAATAAATCACCGTCAAAAAAACCCTCCAGATCAACAAAATCAATGCCATGATCTTTTAGATTTTTCTCTCGTTTGGCACTGTCCCAAGTGTTCATGTTTCAAGTGTAGTTTGATGCGTGCTCATCCAAGCAAATTTCAGCCACTTTCATGTTTGAGCATCAGGCTAAAACTCTGCACGCAGACCTAAGCTGAATATGGAATACCGGCTGCCAAACCGCTCGGATGTGCTGCTGTTGTAACTCACTGGAATATCGTTGAAAAACAGATTACTGGTCAATTGAGCCCGTCCAAAAATGCTCCACCCCGGGCGTATGCGGTAATTGGCTTGCAGTGTCAAGTTGTGATTTTTGGTGTAGAAGGGCTTGCTACGGTCAGCCAAAATCTGGTCAACACCCTCACGGTTCACAACATGCAGCAAATAACCTGCCTGTAGCGTCCAAGGCGCATGCTGCCAAGTGCCGTTGATGCCTGCCTGGGCAAAGTTACTGTTCCAGGCAATTTCACGCGCAACATCGACACCATACTCACCGCTGCTGTCATAAAACTCCTCAACAATAGCACCACCCATCATGCAGGGGCGTATCAAAATACCGTAGATATCGTTGCCATAAAACGTCACGTTGTAATTGCAGCCATTGTGCGCGGTCGTGGCAGTGAGTTCTCCATAAGATAACTGACTCTTTCCTACGCCAATGAAGGCGCTGACTGTGGAGGCCGAAGACAAATTCCAGGTGCCAACCCAGTCTGCCTGCCATTGCCGATCAGCCGGTTCAGTGATCTTGGCTGTGTTCAGTTTTGCCCCTGGCACTACCACTGCTGTGGTGGATTCGGTCGCGCTGGCGTAGTTTCCCCAGGCTGACAATCGCAATGCCATGGCAGGCACTTTGCCGTTTTGCTCCAGAAACCGATACAAACCAGACACTTGCCAATTGGTGTAGTTGTAAGTGTCTGATGTGCTGCTGACAGACCGCTGACCTAAAGTGCCAGAAAGCCATGTTTTATCAAAAAGCCGGACTGCGCCACTGAGATAAGTACCATTGTAATTGCCCGCCTTCGTGCCTGCTGTCTGTGGATCACTGTCACGAACCTTGAAAAAATCCAGAGATTCATTCATGTGGTCGCTCACCAACTCAAGGTAGCCACTGGGGGCTATTTGTTCCGGCGTTGCCGTCAAGAAAACGTCCAGTGGTGCAGCAGCAACAGGTAAGGCGGCGTAACCCGCCAGCCCAAGCACCACCAGTTTGCAGCACGTTGCATGATTTTTAAAATAGGTTTGCATCGTGTTATGTCAACAAAAAAGTAAATCAGCAAACCAATAAAAATAGCCCCGAAGGGCTATTGGTTGATGCATGGCACACTAGCACCCGATTGACTTCCCTCTTACCTTGTGAAGACAGAAATCAAAAGTAGCTTACGGTTTCAGATTGATAAAGCCTACCAAGCTTAGCCCCGTCACTGAAACGGATGTGCTGTTGTCAATCTTCGTCGGCACCGAGATGGTAGCTGTCGGAAACACAGTACCGTCAGCTTGCTTCAAAGGCAAATCTGCAACCACAATGGTCACCTTGTACTTGCCCGTCAAAGCGCTCATACCAGTAAAGTCATTACTGACGCCATTGATGGCGTAATTGACTACATTACCAAAACCAACCGTACTCAGCGTACTGGCCAGCGTCGTCAGCGTATTGGTCACCTTGTTGACGGTGTTTGAGAAATCAACAACAGCCATCTTGCCGCTTGTAGAAACGCCATACATCTTCGCGTCAGCCACATCAGGCACGGTAATCACAACACTGTTGCCCGTCTTGGTCACGCTGACATTCTTGATGTAGGCCTTGACCAAGCCTGTGCCAGCAGGTAATTCTTGCGCAATGGAAACCGCTGCGTTGAACGTACCCGACACAAAAGGCGTGCCAGTTTGAGCCAAATTGAACGTCAATTTAGCCGCAGTGGACATAGGCCACTTGACATCAATGCCAGCAGTGGACTGGAAGTTGGCCATGGTGAAGGGAGTTGATGTTGAACCATCAACCAGTGTCATGCTGTTGTTGGCAACATACAGGTAGCTGTTTGGATCTACCCTTGTATCGAAGTCTTGAGAATGCGTGGCTTCCTTGGTGTTAAAAACACCGGTAGCATCCTTGAACACATTCTTGGCAACGGTGATCGTCATGGTACCTGAGCTGTTGGCTGTTGGCTTCACAGTGGCAGAGTACAGATAAGGCTTCGATGTATCCGCAGCAAACCCACTCAGCGTACCGTTGGTGACAACGATTTCTGTCGCTACATCCAGGCTCGTCAAGTCTATCGCTTTGGTGAACTGGAAATAAAACTTGACATCACTTGTTGTTATGGTAGCGGCTTCAGCATCTGTGATGGTGAGTTCAGGTGTTTCAACCGTGTTGCCAGAGGCTGCAAGCAGCTTGATGTCGTCAATGTAGTAAGTCTGACCGCTGGTAGCTACATTCGCATCGGGTGTGATGGCGATGGTTTTATAAACCTTTGCAACATCCACATCATTCAATACCCAAGTGAGTGTTTGCCAGGTATTGGCGGGGCCCGTGAACGAAGCGACAGCCTTAGGCTCTGATGTTGCCTTACTGCCAGCTACTAATGGATCGTGATCATCTACCTTCAATTCAATCTCTGAAGGTGACTTACTTGAATAGACACGGGCAGTGATGGTTTTGCGGTTGGCAGCAAAAGGAATGGCAGCATTGTCACGAAGAACGTACCAGGCACCGCCCCAAGTCACCACTACCCCATCGACCATAGCATTAGCCGGCTTGACAATCTTGAGTGCATCCCCGTCTCCACCCGCTGGAGCCACATCAATCTTGACCTCTGAACCACCATAGGGACCAAACTGATCAGTAACACCACCACCAAAGGCGGCCAAAATCGTATCTTGCAAGACCTCCGTAGTGGTGTTATAAGCCTGCGTCGCTTTGACTTCAGCGTCATTCATATTGCCTGCCATGTCTGTGAATGTCTTGGCGGGCACTGTCACAGTGATGGTTTTCGCTGCATTGGCCTCAGGTGTTACCACCATGCTGTAGTGCCTGGCATCTATCTTGACAATGTCACCCTTGGTGCCGTTGGTCACGGAAATATCGGTTGCCTTAAAAATACGACCAACATCTTCATTAACATCAAAGTAAAAGGTCACTGGACCCGTGGCCGTGGCCGCCGCAGTGTCGTCACGGAGAGTGAGTATGGGGGCTACTGCGTCAGTCAGTCGGTTAGTGATTTCGTCGGCCAAGGCAGACACCGCACTGTCGGTTGACGTCGAACCCAAAACGCCGCCAATTACCGCCGCTTTGATCGCGTTCGTCACAGTAGGGCTTGCTTGCTGGGCTTTTGTGACGAGTGCAATGCTGTCTCTATCGGTAGGAGCAGCAAGGTAAGCATTGGCCTGAGTCGCCAGAGCTTTGCTGGCAGCGTTGGCCAAACGTGCAGCGCCAAGCTTGCCATCACCGATGATGGCTGCTTTGACTTCCGCTGGCATGGAAGCTGACTCTGCAGCAGCCTTGATCCAGGCGTTCACACGACTGATATCAAATGTCGCAGGCGTTCCAGCAACGATAAACGGTGATCCGGTCTGCAAGGCTATGGCGAAAGACTTGGCTACTTCGTCGTAAATGGGGTTCACTGCTTCAAGTGCAACGACATCAAGGGACGGATACGCGAGGCCTGCCAGCATTTCTGACACTTTTTGCAACAGGTGTTGCACGGCGAGCGTCTTCATAAGCAAGTCCGTGCCACCAGCCACTGCCATTGCGACGGGGTCGGTTTTGAGCAGGTCAGTGTCGGACGCAAGGGCGAGCGCAGCAACTACCTGCGCCTGAGTCGCGCCATCTGCAATCAGTGTCGTTAGAGGCGACAAGACAGGCGAATATGGAGGCGCTTTGATGATGCCAACAAACGGCAGCAGCGTGTCGGAGCTGTTGCCGCCACTGAGGATAAGACCTTTCGCACATCCCTGTGTGAAAGTGAATTTACCGTCTGTCACCGTAGGAACGTTGGTTTCGTCAGCGCCAGCCTTCCAGTCGTCATTGTTGTCGCAAGTCACTGTTGAACTCACCAAATAACCATCCACAGCTACACCGCCTGTCGATATATCGTCAGGCGACCCAGAACCACTGCCACCGCAAGCTGCCAACATCATTGCTGCAATAGCCGCGGGAATAAGACGAAGTTTAAATTTCATGGGAACTCCCAAATTAAATGAACCATCCCGCAACAATGCAGGAAAAATGAGTGCAGTCAAACTGTTTAAACGATATTTCGCCCATTATTTTGTCTTGAAAACAAAACCAGCACAAATACTCGAAAACAGCCATCAGCATATTGACATCACGATACAAATTATTTGAATATGCACCGCACTAACTCCGGCTGCACAAGATTGCCGGAATTAGTGCCAGTCACCAGGGCTAAAAGAAATACCCCTTTTGGAGTACAGGTGACTTAGTTCAGAACCCTCAAATCATCACAACGGAAGGTCTGGGTTACTGTTTTCTTTTGATCGGCATTAAAGAACACCACAACCTTGCTGTAAGCATATTTGGGATTAAACACAGGAGTTCCGGAATTAACCTTTGAAAAATCAAAAGTCAAAACTTCCCAGGCATTTGCCACCGTTGTCTTCACATCAACCTCAACCCTGTGCAAATTAGGATTATTAGGATTGTAAGTAATTCCGTCGAAATCACGAACATCTTCGAGCTTGATGCGAACCGGAATATCCTTGGCGGGAGAGAAAACCCTCATCGTCCATTTCAGGTTAGTGGCCTTCAACGCAGATTCCTCAACACCTGTCGTGATGATCGGACTGACAACAGTGCCAATGGTCACTGTCTTAAACCCAAGCACGATACCCGCCCAATCTTCCGCACCGACAGGGTTGATAACTTCAACCACTTGATTGAGGGTTGTTTCAGGCTTAACCCCTGCTGTCGCCTTACCAAAAGCACCCACAGTAAAAGTGGATTCTTCCATCGTGACCAGTGCTGTTGATGAGGCGGGAATCAACTTGATGTCATCAATGTAGAAGGTTCTTGCAGCAGTTTCACCAAAACCTGGGAAGAGTGTCATTTTGTTGTAGGTCACATCGCTTAGCACTGGAAATTCGAAAGTCAGGATTTGCCAATCCGTACTTGTTGTTGTGGTCCGCTCCAACTGGATGAACTTGGTACTGTCCGCTGCATCTTCAAACTTCAGAAGTACCTTCGCAGCAACACCCGGTGCTTTGACGCGCATTGTGACGGTTTTGTTGAGACCTGTCAATGTCACTGCTGGTGCAATGATCTGCGCTGCAGCGGTGTTTTCGGCACCGGCCACAGTGGACAGAACCACGCCACAACCTGCATCAGCAGAACCACCGGCCTTTTGCACCGTGAGCACCTTGTTGGTACTGTTCGTCACTCCAGGTTCGAGTTCTATCTTGGCGTATCCGGTACCCAGACCCCAAGGATAAGGCGTCGCAGAGGTTCCCTCAAAACTCATCAATGAAACAGATGAATCAAGGTTAATAATTTTGGGTGCTACGGCGTCGTTGGCATTGGGAATCGTAGCCAAGTCTGTGAATGCGCCGGCAGGCATGGAGACCGTCAGTGTCTGATCAGTCGCGCCGGGTGTGATCACCTGCGTGTACACCTTTGGATCTGATGCTGATTTAACGACATCGGCCTTCGTTCCACTTGACACAACCACATCGTCCTTATTAAAGCCCGTGACCTCTTCGCTGAACGTATAGGTCAGGGTCACTGTACCATTGGTATTAACGACCGATGCAACTCCAACAGTAGGCTTCGTGGTGTCAGCAGTGGTGGTGTAGATGAACGGTAATGATGAATACTCTGCAGTATTCGCGTTGTTTGCAGTATCTTGAAACTTGCCAACCGGCACGGTTGCCTTGAATGTACCTGCCGCATTAGGTGTTACCACCAAGGTGTAGTGCGTTGCATCTGATCTTGTCAAAGTCGCCGCTTTCTTGTCACCAACGACCACCACATCCTCGACGATAAACGATTGACCAACATCTTCACTAAAAGTAAACTTAAATTCCACCGTACCTGGGGTAGTGCCAAGGCTTCCCACAATATCCACTGTTGGTGCCACGGTATCAATCACACCCGAACCTCCGCCGCAAGCGCTGATCAACAGGGACGCAGCCAAGGCGCATGCCGAGAGTGTGAAGGTTTTTGCAATTTGACTCATGAAATATGCTCCTGATGGAAGTAAAAATGTGAATACACAGAAATCGAAAACGCACGGATGAATGCGCTTTTCCGTAATGTAAGTCGAGTAACTGCCCTATGTAACGATTTAATACTAGGGATTTCCCTATGTGAAAACTAAGGGTTTTCCCTAAAAGTGTCAGTAACCATTCCTTAGTAAGGCTTGATTCTTTGAACATGAAGCGATCAGGGCGACTGTCAAACCAAAAAGTAACAAAGTGCCCATTTGTCTCCCAGCCACCCTTTCATGATTGGGCCTGGCTGCGATGGCACGACAGTCAGATCAGCGTCTGCGTGCCCCATAAACACCCGATAGCGCTGCCACGCTCCCCAGTACCTTGTGCAAGCGTTCAGAATCACTGATCTCCACAGTAAAAGTCATCCATGCCGTGCCTTTGATGGACTGGGTTTGCACGCCTGTCACGTTCATTTTTTCTTTGGTAAATACCTCTGAAATATCACGCAACAGGCCTTGACGGTCCTGTGCATGTACAGCTATATCCACGGGATAAACCAGGCCTTCGCCTGTCTGCGTCAAACCCCATTCCACATGAATCAGACGCTCTTCATGCCTGGCTACCAGTTCGCGCACGTTCTTGCAATCGGCGCGGTGAACGCTCACACCTTTGCCGCGCGTGACAAAGCCACACAGGGCATCGAGGGGGGCAGGTTTGCAGCACTTGGCCAGTTGTGTCATCACAGAATCAACGCCCTCCACCAGTAAACTGCTCTTGGCGAACGTTTTTTTAGCGCTTGGCCGATGCAGTATGGGGGCATTGGCATCAAACTGAGGCGCTTGTGGCGGGCGCAAGAGTAACTCGATTTTTCGCAAGGAAAAATCGTCTTTGCCAACCTCTTCAAACAACGCATTGGCATGCTCAAACCCCAGTTGAGCAGCCAGGTCATCTTGATTGATGGCGGTTTTTCCCTCACGCTGAAGCAATTTTCCAACGGCTTCACGGCCTTTGGCTACGGTCTCACTCAAAGCCAGTGCATTGAACCAGGCGCGTACCTTGGTTTTGGCGCGGTGGCTTATCAGGTAGCCCAAATCGGGGTTGAGCCAGTCTCGAGATGGCCCCCCTTCTTTAACCGCAATGATTTCAACCGTCTGGCCGTTTTGAAGCGCCGTGTTCATCGGCACCATGACCCCATCTACACGCGCCCCCCGGCAGCGATGACCCAGACTGGTATGCAAACTGTAGGCAAAATCTACTGCCGTCGCACCCCGGGGTAGTTCCACAACGGAGGCATCGGGTGTCAATACGTAAATGTGATCGTCAAGCAGCGATTGAGTTTGCGACTGAGTGCCAGACAGATCACGCTCCCAAGCCAATAACTGGCGCAGTACGGCAATTTTGGCATCGTACTCACTGGCAGCAGACACGCCCGCATAGCCTTTCGTGCCAGCTTCCTTGTAGGCCCAATGCGCAGCTATGCCGTTTTCGGCATGATCGTGCATGGCTTGGGTGCGAATCTGAATTTCGGTCGGATGCCCTGTGGCGTCGTGCACCACGGTGTGCAGTGATTGATAACCGTTCACCTTGGGACGAGCGATGTAGTCATCAAACTCCTGGGGCAAAGGGGTGAAATGACTGTGAATCCAACTCAAGGCACCATAACACTCCGGCACGCTGGCCACCATAATGCGCAGAGCCTGAAGGTCATACACCTGCTCAAACCCCAGCGACTTGCCCCGCATTTTTTTTACAATGCTGTAAATATGCTTGGGACGGCCTGACACTTGGGTATGCAAGCCATGGGCGTTCAAGTCCTGTTCAAGCTGATTGCGCAAATGCTCGACATGGGCTTCACGTTCAGTGCGCTTTTCATGGAGCAGACAGGCAACCTGGCGATAGGTGTCAGGCTCTAAAAAACGAAAAGCCAGGTCTTCCATCTCCCACTTGATTTCCCATATCCCCAAGCGATTGGCCAATTTTGCAAACACCTGAAGGGATTCTGCAGCCAGACCATCCGGCAAAGGCAGTTTGATGGCTGCAAAAAAGCGTAACGTTTGCAAACGCGACACCAACCGCAGCAATACCACTCTCAGGTCACGCGAAAACCCCAGCAGCATTTTGCGAACACTTTCGGTCTGAACAACACCCAAGGTCGATTGTGTGTGGGTAGAACCGCTCAATTGCAGCAATCGGGACTGGCGCTGTATCCGAATCAGCTTGTTGGTTTCCATCACCAACGCTGATAGGTTGTCACCAAAGGCTTTGGTGATCAGCTCTTGCGGTTTGTTCAGGTGGTCACAGGCATAGACCAAATAACTGGCAGCCTGCACGGTCTCAGAGCAACCAATGCCTTTCAAAATCACAGCCATTGCATCGGCGTGGGAGAGCATGTTCTCACCCGTATCAAGCACTTCACCCAGCAGCAAAGGCTCTGCAAACGCACGCGCTTTTGAGAGCATCTCGGTAGGCTCTGGCGTGCTGTAGGTGGCAGTCGAAAGACTCTTCATGTCGTCATTTTAGGTTTTGGGTGTGCATAATCTGAAGCTTTTGATTCGCAGATAATTTGGATGTCATTTCCATCATCAGCGATGTGTCACATCTTGGTAGTCCGTAGTCCATTTCACCAGACGTGACCCACGACTCGTTCCATCTTTTTTGACTTGTCAACGACAACCATAAACTAACAAAAGTTGCAATATTTTTTATGCACCATCCATCCAGAAAGATAAGGTTAAAGTGACACACATTCCTCCACATCGCAACGATCGGTACAAACTTAGTCGGCTTGACCATTCAGGATCTGGCCGAAGTGAATTGCGATCGTGGGATCATCCAATTTTTATACTGGCCGTGGTGGTGCCGGCTCTCGCAGCGTTCATCGTCCCGCTCATGACCTTCTTTTTCGCTGCATCTGATACTTTTGCTGATTTTGCCGTTCAATCCTTGTTAAATTTTTCGTACGTGCTTTTTGCAGATATTGTGTTGCTTACTACCACATGGATTGTTATGTATTTCTCGAAAAAACATCGGACATTGCACAAAACTGGCGATCACAACACAAGACATCGGCTGTGATGAATGGGTAGAAACTACGGTACGCACTTTTTTGTCCAGACACTTCAATCTGGAAGCGTTACAGGCCAATAGACGATGCACCTTCCTGTTCACACCGTGACCTGTGACTTTGCCAGCCCGCTAGGTCCTATGGTTTTGGCTGCTGCCAGCGGCAGTGTGGTGGGGGTTTGGTTTGAGGATCAAGCCCACTTGCCTGATATGTCTCACTGTCCCAAAGAACCGCAAAACCCCGTCTTGCAGCAAACTTGTGATCAATTAAGCCAGTACTTTGCCCGCCAGCGCCACATCTTCGAGATGCCAATTCACATGGACGGCACCGTGTTCCAGCAAGCCGTGTGGCAAGCGCTGCTGACAATTTCCTACGGTAACACCCAAGGCTATGGTGCCATTGGTCGTTGTATTGGCAAGCCAAAAGCATGTCGTGCCGTCGGTGCAGCCTTAGGGTGTAACCCTTGCGCCATCATTGTGCCTTGCCATCGTGTAATAGGCGCACATGGCCGTCTGACCGGTTACTCAGGAGGATGGGCTCGCAAAGCTGCTTTACTGAAACTGGAAGCTGGATTGAGGATGTAGCTGTCAGATTCGGACATTATTGTTGACCCTATCCTGACCTGCCAAACGGCTCGCCTCTGAGTTTGAAGCCAGCACGAACCCCTTTTTTGGAAAACCAGCCCTGGTTCATTTCAAGCACATAACGCACAGGTTTTATCGAACAATGTGAATCTGTCGTCTGCGGCTTCATGTCTGCCAGATTGATGATGGTGCCGTCGTCTGCCACAAATGCAGCGGTCAGTGACAACAGGGTATTTTTCATCCAGAAACATTGCACGGCGCTTTGTTCAAAAACAAACAACATGCCCTCAGAGGGTGGCAGGTGCTGGCGAAACATCAAACCGGTCGCCCTCTGCTCTGGGGTGGCGGCCACTTGGACATCCATCAAATACATACCTGCGGTCAGTTGAACGTGCGGCAAATCAAACTGAGCACTGTTTTGGGCATGGCTTGTATTGATGCAAGCGGTCATCAGCCAAAAAAGGGCGAACGCAAAGCGCTTCATGGCCTTGATATATAACCAAAATGTTTGCTCACCGTAGAGGCCACCCTGCACTCATCAGCTTAGCGTTGGCTCAGGGGCATCCATCCTGGCCTTGCCCTCTCTTTTCAAAATGGGTTGAATGTCAAGCAACACCTGCGTTTTGCTCTCATCCTGATCATCTAACTCCACCGTTAAACGACCGCCATCGGCCAAGCGACCAAAGAGCAGCTCGTCTGCAAGCGCCCGACGGATGGTGTCTTGAATGAGTCGCTGCATGGGACGTGCGCCCATCAGGGGATCGAACCCTTTTTTCGCCAAGTGTTTGCGCAGTTTGTCAGTGAACGTCACCTCCACTTTTTTGTCTGCCAACTGGGCTTCTAGCTGCAACAGGAATTTATCAACCACCCGCAAAATGACGTGCTCATCCAGACATTTGAAACTGACGATGGCATCAAGTCGATTGCGAAACTCGGGCGTGAAGACGCGTTTAATGTCTGCCATTTCATCGCCGGATTGACGGGGGTTGGTGAATCCGATGGTGGCCTTGCTCATGGTCTCAGCCCCTGCATTGGTGGTCATGATCATGATAACGTTGCGAAAATCAGCCTTTCGACCATTGTTGTCGGTCAACGTGCCATGATCCATCACTTGCAGCAGCACATTGAAAATGGCAGGATTCGCTTTTTCAATTTCGTCGAGCAACAAAACACAGTGCGGTTTTTTGGTCACGGCATCGGTCAGCAATCCGCCTTGCTCAAAGCCCACATAACCCGGGGGCGCACCTATCAGGCGGCTCACCGCGTGCTGCTCCATGTACTCGCTCATGTCAAAACGAACGAGTTCAATCCCCATAATGTAGGCCAACTGGCGGGCCGCTTCGGTTTTGCCAACACCTGTGGGGCCGCTGAAGAGAAAAGCACCAATGGGCTTGTCGCCCTTGCCCAAGCCAGATCGTGCCATTTTGACGGACGTGGCCAACATGTCGATGGCCTTGTCTTGCCCAAAAACCACGTTTTTCAAATCACGCTCAAGGGTTTTGAGCTTGCTTCGGTCGTCGTTTGAGACATTGGCCGACGGAATACGGGCCATTTTGGCCACAATGTCTTCCACCTCGGCTTTGGTGATGATTTTTTTGCGCTTGGACGGCAACACAATGCGCTGTGCTGCACCTGCTTCGTCAATCACATCAATGGCCTTGTCAGGCAAATGACGATCTGTGATGTATCTGGCGCTCAGCTCTGCTGCAGCTTGCAGGGCTGCTGCAGCATATTTGACGTTGTGGTGATCTTCAAAGCGTGATTTCAGACCTTTGAGAATTTCTACCGTTTGATCGACTGTGGGTTCAACCACCTCGACCTTTTGAAAGCGTCTTGAGAGGGCTGCATCTTTTTCGAAAATCCCACGGTATTCCTTGAATGTGGTTGCACCAATGCACTTGAGCGCCCCCGAACCCAGTGCGGGCTTGAGCAGGTTGGAAGCATCAAGCGTGCCGCCCGACGCAGCGCCGGCGCCAATCAGTGTGTGAATTTCGTCAATGAACAACATGGTATTGGGCTTGTCTTTGACTGCTTTCAAGACACCTTTCAGGCGCTGCTCAAAGTCACCCCTGTACTTGGTGCCTGCCAGCAATGCACCCATATCGAGCGAATAAACCGTGGACTCAGCCAAAATTTCGGGAACATCCTTTTGGGTGATGCGCCAAGCCAAGCCTTCAGCGATGGCAGTTTTGCCAACGCCGGCCTCGCCCACAAGCAAGGGGTTGTTTTTGCGACGTCTGCACAAAATCTGGATGACCCGCTCTACCTCAAATTCACGGCCAATCAGGGGGTCAATCTTGCCATCCCTGGCCAATTGATTGAGGTTTTGGGTGAATTGCTCCAGTGGCGATGACTTTTCATTTTTCTCACTCTGGCTATCCTCTGAATCTGTAGCACCATCGGTGGCTTTCACAGGTTCTGGCGGATCTGTTTTTTTGATGCCGTGTGCAATAAAGTTCACCACATCGATGCGCGTGACACCCTGCTGGTGCAAGTAATAAACGGCATGGGAGTCTTTTTCACCAAAAATGGCAACCAGCACATTGGCACCCACCACTTCTTTTTTACTATTGCCCGTCGATTGAACGTGCATGATGGCACGTTGAATGACTCGCTGAAAACCCAGTGTAGGCTGGGTATCGACGGCATCTGTGCCCGTCAAATGAGGCGTGTTGTCACGGATGAAAGTGCTAATCGATTTGCGCAATTCTTCCACATTGACCATACAGGCACGCAAAACATCAGATGCACTGGGGTTGTCGAGCAGTGCGATCAACAGATGTTCGACCGTGATGTACTCATGGCGCTGACGACGGGCCTCTACAAACGCCATGTGCAGGCTAACTTCCAATTCTTGGGCAATCATAAATTTCCTTGAGGGTAACTGTGTTTAGGAGGGGGTCTCAAATGCAATGAAGTCTCACGTTCCGGCGGGTTCACAAACACACTGTAGCGGATGCCCGGCCTGACTGGCAGCATCCATGACTCGATAAACCTTGGTGGCAGCAATATCGCGCGGGTAAATGCCGCAAACTCCTTTGCCCTCCAAATGGATTTTCAGCATGATACGTGTGGCAGCCGCCAGGTCTTTGGCAAAAAAATCCTGAATGATCGTGACCACAAATTCCATGGGGGTGTAGTCATCATTGATCATAAGTACTTGGTACATCTGCGGGGGCAGCATTCGTTGGGCGCGTTTTTCCAGCACCAGTGTCTCATCGGTGTCAGCCTGTGCATCCTTTACGGGAAGGACTCCTGCATGTTTGTCTGATTTTTTAACCATGAATTGATTCTACGAGCATCCCATTCAACAATGGCTACACTAATAACCCAAAAGTCATTAACTTTATGTCCATCATCACACAAAACTCCTTATTGACACCCCACGTCCCCAATGTTCCCATCAAACGTGTGCGTCGCAAGGATTCTCGCCCCCATGATCTTCTGGCAGCAGCACTGGATATTTTTATCGCAAAAGGTTTTGCTGCCACACGCGTGGAAGATATTGCCAAACATGCTGGCGTGTCCAAAGCCACACTTTTCTTGTATTTTTCGGCCAAGGAAGAATTATTCAAAGAAGTGGTACGCAACAATATTTCCACGCGGTTTATCGAGTGGGGCGAAGAATTTGAACATTTCGAAGGGACATCTTGCGACATGCTGCATTACTGTCTGAACAGTTGGTGGCAACGCATTGGCTCTACCAAAGTTTCTGGCATTCCCAAGCTCATCATGAGCGAAGCTCACAATTTCCCCGACCTGGCAGCGTTTTATCATCAAGAGGTGATTCAACCGGGTAACGCATTGATTGGCCGCATTTTGCAGCGCGGCATGGATCGTGGCGAATTTCGACAGCTTGACTTGCAATATGGCACTTACACGGTGCTTGCCCCAATGATTTTTTTGGTGATGTGGCAGCACTCTTTAGGCCATTGCACGAACCAGCTCACACCGATGATGCCACAACGATTTTTAGACATGCAGCTTGATATTTTGCTGTATGGCTTTTGTACCTCCCCAACTCACCCTTCAACATCATGAAATCCTGGATCAAATGGACAACTGCCGCCCTGGTGCTGGTCTTGTTGTCAGCGGGCATCGTTCGCACCCTGCTGGCACGCAAAAACAAACAAGCTGCCCTGACAGCACAGCAAACTGCACAAAAGACCGAAGTCTCGGTGGCGCTCACTGCTGCGGATGTGGTCAGCGCTGTAACACTTGAATTAACGCAAAGCCTTGCATTGACTGGCTTTATTCAAGCTGTTCGCTCCGTCATGGTCAAGGCACGCACCCCCGGTGAATTGAACCTGACATTGCGTGAGGGCGATACCGTGAAGGCGGGTCAAATTGTGGCGCATGTCGATGCCACCGATGCACAGGCCAGGCTGCACCAGGCCAAACAGCAGGCACAAGCCGCTCAGGCTCAGGTGGATATGGCGAAACGCAGTCATGACAATAACCTTGCCTTGTTGGCGCAGGGCTTTATTTCCAGCACCGCGCTTCAAAATTCGCAAGCCACCTTCAACGCGGCACTAGCCAACTTGGCCGTGGCACAAGCGGGGGTTGATCTGGCGGCCAAGGCCATGGACGACACCGTGTTGCGTTCGCCCATTTCGGGCACGGTGTCCCAACGACTCGCACAAAACGGAGAACGTGTTGCTGTTGAATCGCGCCTTCTTGAAATTGTCGATATCAGCCAACTTGAAATGGAAGCCACTTTGAGTGCAGCAGACTCGGTGTGGGTCAAGGTAGGGCAAACGGCTATCGTTCATATTGAAGGTATTTCTAATCCCTTCACGGCAAAAGTGGCTCGCATCAACCCCAGCACCAGCACCGGCAGCCGCGCTGTTTTAGTGTATTTGACGCTGAACACCAAAGACAGCCCCGCCCACTTGCGCCAGGGTCTGTTTGCCCAGGGCGATTTAACCCTTGGCACGGTTCGCACTTTGGCCGCTCCTTTAAGCGCCGTGCGAACCGACAAAGCGCAGCCTTATGTGCAGGTCATCGCGCAAGGTCGCGTACTGCATCAAACCGTGACGCTGGGTGAGCGTGGTATTGCCAATGGCCAAATCATGGTGGGCATCACGGGTGTTCACGAAGGTGCGGTATTGATTGACGGCACAGTGGGCACGCTGCGAGCGGGCACACAGGTTCAAACCGTTCCCCTGCAATAAGGCGGCACTTTCCATGTGGTTCACCCGCGTTAGTCTTCACAACCCCGTCTTTGCCACCATGGTCATGCTGGCTTTGGTGGTGCTTGGCCTTTTTTCGATGAATCGCCTGCAAGTCGATCAATTTCCCAACATCGATTTCCCCGTCGTGGTCATCAGCACGGAATACCCTGGCGCATCCCCCGAAATTGTTGAAAGTGAAGTCACCAAAACCATTGAAGAGGGTGTCAATTCAATTGCCGGTATCAACGCTTTGACATCGCGTTCCTATGAAAGTCAGTCGGTTGTCATCATTGAATTTGGTCTGCACATTGACGGGCGCAAAGCAGCCGACGATGTTCGTGAGAAAGTGGCCGCCATCCGCCCCAACTTGCGAACGGAAGTCAAAGAACCCCGCGTTTTGCGTTTTGACCCCGCCAGCCGTTCCATCTGGTCTGTGGCGGTCTTGCCCGATGCCCAATCTGGCACAGCCATGAACCCGGTTGAACTGACGACCTGGGCGGATCAAACGCTGAAAAAACGACTGGAAAACGTTCGCGGCGTGGGTTCGGTCACTTTGGTGGGAGGCACAAAGCGCGAAATCAACATTTATTTAAACGCCCCAGCCCTGGAGTCCTTTGGCATCACCCCCGAACAAGTGGTGAATGCAGTTCGCTATGAAAACCAGGATGTTCCGGTGGGCAGCATTCGATCCATCAAACAAGACAGGGTGATACAGATTGCCGCACGAATTCAACGCCCTGAAGACTTTGGCCAGATCATCGTGGCACGCAAAAATGGCGCACCGGTACGCGTCCATCAGGTTGCCACTGTGACTGACGGCGCTCAGGAAATTGAAAGCCTGGCACTCTACAACGGGCAACGCACCCTGTTGCTTGAAATACAAAAAGCGCAGGATGAAAACACGATTGGCGTGGTCGATGGCCTGAATAAAACTTTGGCCGAGATTCAAACCCAGTTGCCCCCCGGGGTCAAACTGACCTCCATTACCGACGGTTCGCGGCAAATTCGGGTAGCAGTGTCCAACGTCAGTCGAACCCTGTTCGAAGGCGCACTGCTCACCGTGTTGATTGTGTTTTTATTCCTCAACTCCTGGCGCTCCACGGTCATCACGGGGCTGACGCTGCCCATTGCGCTCATTGGCACGTTCTTCATCATGAACCTGCTGGGTTTCACCATCAACATGATCACCATGATGGCGTTGAGCCTGTGCGTGGGCTTGCTGATTGACGATGCCATTGTGGTGCGCGAAAACATTGTTCGTCACGTACAAATGGGCAAGGGCGTGTTTGAAGCCTCGATGGACGGGACGAGTGAAATTGGTCTGGCAGTGTTTGCCACCACCTTGTCGATCGTGGCCGTGTTTTTGCCCATTGGCTTTATGGGCGGCATCATTGGCAAGTTTTTCCATGAATTTGGCATCACCATTGTCTCGGCGGTGCTGATTTCCATGTTTGTCAGCTTCACACTAGACCCCATGCTCTCAAGCATCTGGCATGACCCCAGCATTGAAGCACATGGCCATCACCACGAGCCTCTCACGCTCTATGACCGCACCATTGGCCGAATCACCGCGCTGTTTGACCACGGCACAGACCTGCTCATTTCCATCTACCAGGGCATTTTGCGACGGGCCCTGGTTCACAAACTCGCCACCGTGGTTCTGGCTGCGGTCATCTTTGTGGGCAGCATTGCCATGGTGCCCCTGTTGGGCACGGAGTTTGTACCCAAGTCTGATTTTTCCGAAACCAGCCTGACGTTCAACACCCCCGTGGGCTCGTCATTGGAATTGACCGAGGCCAAAGCCAAACAGGTCGAGGCCATTCTTCGCTCGTTTCCAGAGGTGCGCTACACGCTCACCACCATCAACACCGGCAACGCGCAGGGAAAGATGTACGCCAGCATTTACATCCGTCTGGTGGATCGCCAACTTCGCCATCGCGATGTGAATGAAATGTCCGTCGTCTTGCGCGAGCGCATGCGCCAGGTTCCCGGCATTACCGTCACGCATGTGGGCCTGCTTGACCCCGTGGGCGGGCAAAAACAAATCGCCTTTTCCATTCAGGGGGCGGATATGGGCGAGCTGTCACGCCTGACTGCGATGGCGCTGGACAAAATTCGTGATGTTCCCGGTTTGGTGGACATTGATTCGACCCTCAAACCCGACAAGCCCACACTTGATGTGGATGTAAAACGCGAAGTGGCCTCTGACCTGGGGTTGTCGGTGGGGCAAATCGGTTCATCTTTGCGCACCTTGGTGGCTGGGCAAACCGTGGGCAACTGGCGTGCGCCTGACGATCAAACCTACGATGTTAATGTTCGACTGGCACCGAAGTTACGCACAGATGCAAAAGACCTTGACAACCTGCCTTTTGTCACCACCATCAACCAGGATGGCAGCTCGCGCGTGGTACGACTGAACCAGGTGGCAACAGTGCGTGAGTCCACAGGCTCCAATCAAATTAACCGGCGCGATTTGACCCGCGAGGTGGCCATCACCGGCAATGTCTCAGGCCGCTCTGCCGGTGAAATATCAACTGACATCAAGCGCGCGATGGACAGCATGGCCATGCCGCCGGGTTACAGCTATAAATTTAGCGGCTCGACCAAAGACATGGGCGAAGCTTTTGGCTATGCCATTCAAGCCTTGATTTTGGCGGTGATTTTTATCTACATGATTTTGGCCAGCCAGTTCAAAAGTTTCCTGCAACCCTTAGCGCTGATGACTGCGTTACCACTCACCCTGATAGGCGTGGTGCTGGCGCTGATGATGTTCAACTCCACGCTGTCGATGTTCTCGGTTATTGGAGTGGTGATGCTGATGGGGCTGGTCACCAAAAACGGCATTTTGCTGGTGGACTTTGCCATTCGCGCCCGCGCCGATGGAATGACACGCACAGAGGCCCTGCTGATGGCCGCCCGTGTGCGACTGCGCCCCATTTTGATGACCACGCTCGCGATGATTTTTGGCATGGTGCCACTGGCCTTTGCGCTCTCGGAAGGGTCTGAAATGCGTGCGCCCATGGGGCAAGCCGTGATTGGCGGGGTCATTACCTCATCGCTTTTAACCCTGGTGGTTGTGCCTGTGGTGTATTGCTACATGGACGATTTGGCGGCGTGGCTGGGCAGGTTTTGGCGTGGGAAAAGCGCTGAAAAGTTGTAAGCCTTTTTGGGCTGTAACCCTTGCCTGTATTGCGTTGGTAGCTATTGTTTTGTGAGTAATTATGAAGAATTGTGCCACCCAACCTCATTGATTTGTAGAAGCGCCATCCTGGCGCTTATTACCTTGCACTGTGCTTGCGTTTCATTCGGCTACGTCGCTACTCGCTAGAATTTTGAACAATATTTTTTTCAGGAACAACACCATGCCACCCATCCAGTTTGCCACCCCCGCCCCCACATTTGAAGATGTCTGGCGCATGTTTCAAGAAAATGCCCAGCAGTCCAAGGAGGATCATCGCTTGATGAAAGAGCGTTCAGCCGAGACTGAGCGCCAAATGAAAGAACATTTGGCCGAAACCGAACGCCAGATGAAAGAGCATTTGGCCGAAACCGAACGCGTGATGAAGGAACGATCCGCCGTTCTGAGCAAACAACTGGGTGACCTGGGCAACCGGTTGGGCGAGTTTGTCGAACACGCCGTGGCGCCGGCGGTGGTGCAATTGTTTCAAGCACAGGGCGTTGAAGTGCATGAAGTTCACCCCGAGGTATCGTCCCACCGCAATGGCGAGGGCGTTGAAATCGACCTGTTGGTGATCAATGACGGTGCTTTGGTGGCGGTGGAATGCAAAAGCAAGCTCACGCACGCCCATGTGGACGAACACCTTGAGCGCATGGAAAAGCTCAAGCGCTTGTTTCCGCTGTACAAAAACCATCGGGCGCTGGGGGCAGTGGCTGCGATGGTGATGAGCGACAGCGTCAAGGCCTATGCCCAAAACCAGGGGTTTTATGTGCTGTGCCAAAACGGTGAGAACGTTGAAGTCAGCAACACAGAGGGGTTTACGCCACGCGCCTGGTAGAGGGTCACTTGGGGGCATCGCCGACGGACTCCCACAGATATATCCCAATGCCCGCACATCCCAAAGAGCAAAGTAGCCCGTAAGTGGTCGCCAATAAGTTTTCTACCTTCATAACTCAAAAACCATAGCGCACTATGCAATACCAGAGCGTGTTACAGGCGAATTTTGCGTAATTTTCAAGGTAGCTAACTTTCCGTGAACCGCTTATGACGCGAAGCGAAACACAAGATCGCCGTCCGTTACACCTTGACATCGCGCCCCACAATCTTGCATTGCGCTTGTGTTTCATGCAGGCTACGTCGTTGTTGTGATAGGGACGATTTGGCAGCGTGGCTGGGCAGGTTCTGGCGTGGCGCTCCCTAAAAAAGTTATCAGCCTTTTTGGCCTGTAACCCTTATCCCTATTGCGTTGGCAGCTATTATTTTGTGAGCAATTATCAAAAATGGATGCCATAAAACCCATGGCAGAGGCTGACGTTCTGGCTTTTGATTTTTGGCAACCCATGCCTTAAAAAATTCTTCGCAATGAACTGAAAACGACACAAGCTGTCGTACCCCCGTGTTAGCCTCTGTTTTCTTCTTAAAAACAAGCCTCCATGATCACCGTGCGAGAAACATTGCTTAAGCCCTACCAGTCCCGCAGCAATCGTGTCTGGCAAGTGGTTCAATAGCGCTTTTTCCCCAGCCCCCCAAACATCAACCCCACGCCACCAAGGAGCCACCCCATGTTTCATCAACAAACCCTTATCACTGAGGCACTTCCCACTGTTCGCAATTTGCTCAAGCAATACGAACGGCCAGCAGACTGGCTGGCAGCCATCACGGCAGATACCCAAAACTTCATCGTCAGGGTGCCCTTGGTGGGTGCGTTTAGCGCGGGCAAGTCATCGTTGTTGAATGCCTTCATTGGCACCCCGATATTTGCCACGAATATCGACCCTGAAACCGCCGTTCCTGCTGAAGTCAGCCATGCCCACAGCGAAAGTTTCACGGGTTGTTTGCCGGATGGCCGCAAAATGGCGTTAAGCCGTGAAGACGTTTTGAACAATCAACTGGCCATGCTCAAACCGTCTGGGTGGGTGGACATCACCCTGCCTCTTCCTCAACTGGCGGCCATTTCCCATCTGCGTTTGGTGGACATGCCCGGGTGGGACTCTGGCATGGAAGGCCACACGAAAGCCATTGACGGTTACGCCGCACGCAGCCTGGCCTATTGCGTGGTGGTCAGTGCCGATGAAGGCAGTTTGCGCGAAAGCATTCGTCTGGCCTTGACCGAACTGGCCGTTCACAACCTGCCGTTGATTGCCATCATCAACAAGGCCGACAAAAAACCACCCCAAGATGTCGATGCCATTGCCCGCAACGTGGCCGCCGAAATTCAAACTGTGACGGGCAAACCGCCCCTGCGTGTGATCAGGGTGTCCGCCCGCAAAAAAGACATTGGCGAATTAAGCTCTGCCCTGATGGATTTGGAACACCTGGCCGAGCCACTGTTTACCCAAGCGGTGGCAACGCCGTTTATCAATCACCTGGGGACACTGAAAGGCTATCTTGAAACACTGACCAACCGTGATGACCTGGACAGTGAAAAAATCAGTGCAGCGATAGCAAACATCGAAACAGAAATAGCGCTTTTTGAAACCCAACTGCGCAACGAAACCCAAGCCCTTGAAGCCCGTGTCGCCCCTGTGCTGGGAAAAATTTTGCGCCGCGTCCAGTCCGCGTTGGAAGGCCAGTTAAGCAGCCTCAGCAACACCGCAGCGCACGGCGGCGACATCAACAGCGCCCTGGGTGCAACGATTCGTCTGGCCGTGACCCAGGGCTTTGAAGAAGATTTCAACCCCGAAATGCGCCGCTACTTTGACCGTGTTGCCGAGGCCATCCCCCACAACATAGAAGCCCGCATCCATCTGCCACAACAACAAAACCAAGGCACGGCAGTGGCACAAAACCTGTTCATTGCGTCCTCGCCCATGCTGGCCAAGCTGGCTCTCAAAATTCCGGGCATTGGCCCTGTGGTCGCCGCAGCGATCACGGCGGTGGCGGCCTTGCTGGCAGTCTTTGGCGCAGGCCAAGGCAATCGTGAAGTCCAGGCAGCCGAGCAACTTGAACAGATTCGCCAAAATATTCTCAATGATGTCATCCCCCGTGCCGTGGAACAAACCCGAATGGCCATGACACCCGCACTCCATGAGCGGATTGCCGAGGCCAAAAGCAACATCGAGGCATCCGTCCAGGTGCAACGTCAGGAACGCACCGCAGCGCTTGAACGTTTGCGGACAGACTTGGCGCAGGGGCAAGAAGCCCACCAGAAAAAATGTGCGCAATACCGCATTGACCTGGCCACTGTCAGCGACATCATTACCCGCTTTTGAGTGGAGAGTGGAGAGTGGAGAGTGGAGAGTGGAGAGTGGAGAGTGGAGAGTGGAGAGTGGAGAGTGG
>CAIXMC010000110.1 GCA_903920405.1 uncultured beta proteobacterium | reverse complement strand
TGGCGCGGCTTAAGGGAAAATTTTCAATCATGTTGTAAAAATCACGACCGCAAGCGGCAGATTCAGGGGGATTCCACTGTAACCAGCTTTGACGAGCAGCGACAAACGCGCCAAAAACTGCGGCTAAAAACATCGCCACAGCTCCCACAAGATGGACACGTTTTTGGCCGCTAAGGCTTGTCAGTATTGCGATGCAAGCTACACAAAAAAGAGCGTAGCGCTGAACAATACACAAAGGACAAGGTTCAACCCCCATTTGGTACTGCAAGTACAGACCAAACAGCATCATCACGAAGCACACCACGCTGACAGCGGCAAACACCCAACGGGTTGCGCCATCAAGCGCTGACAACACTGACCCAAGAGATGTCATTTTGAGGTATTAAAAGCCTCGTCAAGCGCCTTGCAAGACGGTGAACAGACAGCTTGTGACTTTCCCAAAATTTTTTTGGAAACCATTTGGGAACGAGCACGATGTTTGCCACACAAAAAACACGACATGGTAGCCGCGCCAAAGGATGTGGCAGCCGTGAATGGCGAGCCTGACACCTTGGATTTGTAACGCAGGCCATCGGCCACAATTTTGGTTTTAGTATCTACTTTTGACATAAGTGAAGATTTTACCGCAGCTATTGGCAAGGACAAAAAAATTGCTAAGGATAGGGTCAACAATAAGTTCCGCATTTGCCGTCAGAGTTGGGATGTTGATGCCGACCGAAAATTAACCCTGGTGTTTTATTTATACTGCCTGATTTTTAGGCAGTATAAAAAGTTGATCCCCATGAAAATATTGAGAAATTAGGCTGCTATTCACAGTTGCAAACAAAAAAACAACCCTCCACCCTGTGTCAATTTTGAATCAGCATCAACACACAATTTCACCGCGCTGTCAATGCGTAAATCCTATTGACTTTTTTTGCTGAACTTCAGTTTTTTTACAAAACTCTGTCTAAATTTCAGCCACGTTCCATTGCCATTCTGGGATGTTTGAATTTATGAACCATTCAGGTTAGATTCCTATAATTCCAGACCTCCCCGTAATGGCAATGGAACGTGGCTGAAATTTAGACAGAGTTTTGTAAAAAAACTGAAATTCAGCAAAAAAAGTCAATATAAATAAACATATAAATGTTGACGGAATGATCACTGCCCAAAAGTCAATTATTTCAAATAAAATCAACGGATTAGGTGATGTTTTTGAAAAAAGTCGGGAATGTCTGAATTCGTACAACGTACAACCAACCGAGCCCCCGTCTTGCAAATCACGCACACACCACATCCCAGTCACCTCCACATTATTTCAGCGGATATGCACGAGGTCAATGAGGTCATTGCCCACAGGTTAAGTTCCGACGTGGCGTTGGTAGGTCAGGTGTCGCGCTACATGATGTGTGCAGGTGGCAAGCGTTTGCGCCCCGCTTTGCTTTTGCTGGTATGTGGTGCGCTGAATTACAAGGGTGTACAACGTTTCAATATGGCAGCGGTGGTTGAATTCATTCACACAGCCACTTTGCTGCACGACGACGTGGTAGATGATTCCGTTTTGCGTAGAGGCCACGCTACAGCCAATGAGACATTTGGTAAACCAACCAGCGTGTTGGTGGGTGATTTCTTGTATTCACGCGCTTTTCAGATGATGGTTGATACGCAGAGCATGCCCATCATGAATGTTCTGGCCGATGCCACCAACGTGATTGCTGAGGGCGAAGTGATACAGTTAATGAACATGCACAATGCTGCACTTGATGAGGCAGGCTACCTGCGAGTCATTCGCTCCAAAACTGCCAAACTGTTTGAAGCCAGTGCTCAAGTGGGTGCCATTCTGGCGAACGCCTCACCTGACATTGAAGCGGCATGCGCTCAGTATGGACAGGCTTTGGGCACCGCTTTTCAGGTCATTGATGATGTGCTGGATTACACAGGTGATACTGCCCTTACGGGCAAAAATCTGGGCTGTGATCTGCGTGAAGGAAAAACCACTTTACCCTTGATTTCTGCCATGCAGCGAGGCAACGCAGCACAACACGCGCTGATCAAGGAAGCCATCGAAACTGGCAATGTTGCCATGATTGACGATGTGGTTGCTATTGTGATGTCCACCGGTGCATTAGATTCTGCACGCAGTGCAGCCGCAGAGGAAGCAAAGCGCGCCATACATGCCGCCAGACAGTTGCCAGACTGCCCGTACACAGTGTGTTTGTCAGAATTGGCTGAGAATTTGCTTGATCGTCGGTATTAGTATTAACTCACGGTTCGTTCATTTCCAAAGCAACTGGGTGCAATCAAAAGTGTTGTGGGCATTGCACCGACACTAAGGATATGGTCAACAATAAGTTGTGCATTTGGCTCGTCAGATTTGGGCGCACTGCGTCGTTACAAATCGCTTATGTGGCTGGGCCACACCGCGCGCTTTGCGCCTAGCATTGCATCCCAACTCTGACGGCCAAATGCACAACTTATTATTGACCATATCCTAAATAAAAACTCACATCTGGGAGCACGGACATTTTGCCCGCTGTAGAAGCGGCTTCTACGAGCTACAGAGAATTCCACATCACTTTGAATCGCACCCGTTACAGTAATTGAAGCAATAGTGCATGGACATTGCCAAAGCTGCCGTTGCTCATGCACACAATGTGGTCACCGGCTTTTGCAGCGCGGCACACTTGGGCGACCAAAGTTTCAATGTCTGGACACACAGTAGCACATAGGCCCATAGGGGCCAGTGCGGCATTGGCATCCCAACCCAGTGCAGTGCTGTGGCAAAAAGCCAGGTCAGCGGATGCCAAACTCCAGGGAAGAAGCGTGCTCATGGCGCCAAGTTTCATGGTGTTAGAGCGCGGTTCAAACACTGCCAGAATGCGCTCACCGTCTTTGAGTGTGCTGCGCAGGCCATCCAGTGTGGTGCGAATCGCTGTGGGATGGTGTGCAAAATCATCATAAACCGTGATGACAGCATTGCCTTGCCCTGTTGCTACCACACCACGCACTTCCATACGCCTCTTGACATTCTCAAACTGTTCCAGTGCCAGCGCCGCCACAGGAAGCAACACCCCCACATGCGCTGCTGCACCCATAGCCGCTAGCGCGTTGAGCTGATTGTGCCGGCCTGTCAAACGCCAGGCGATGTGCGCCACAACTTCACCCTGCTGCAGCACATCAAAGTCATGCGCAGAGCCACGGGCGGTCAAGTTGCTCACCGCAGCACCAAAGCTGCACACTTCGCTCCAGCAGCCCATGTGCAATACCCGTGTCAGGCTTTCCTCCAGTCCATTGACGATGATGCGCCCAGTGCTCGGTACCGTGCGTACCAGATGATGAAACTGGCGTTCAATAGCAGCCAAGTCGTCAAAAATGTCGGCATGATCAAATTCAAGGTTGTTCAGTACCAGCGTGCGGGGCCGGTAATGCACAAATTTGCTGCGTTTGTCAAAGTAGGCTGTGTCGTATTCATCGGCTTCAATCACAAACGTTTGACCTTGCCCTGAACGGGCGGACACGCCAAAGTTCAGCGGCACACCCCCGACCAAAAAACCAGGGTGCAAGCCAGCCTGCTCCAAAATCCAGCTTGTCATGGCCGTGGTAGTGGTTTTGCCGTGGGTGCCGGCAATGGCAATCACATGGCGACCTTGCAAAATGTGTTCAAACAACCATTGCGGGCCACTGGTGTAGGGCAGGCCTGAGTCCAAAATAGCTTCCATCAGTGGAAATTTGGGGCAACCGTCAGCCAGACGTGTACGACTGACCACATTGCCCACCACAAACATGTCAGGATGAAGACTGCACTGATCGGCATCAAAACCTTCCATCAGTTCAATGCCCAAAGCGCGAAGCTGATCGCTCATGGGGGGATAAACACCCGCATCGCAGCCAGTGACCTTGTGACCGGCCTCACGAGCCAGCACCGCCAAGCCGCCCATGAACGTACCGCAAATACCCAAAATATGAATGTGCATGGTCAGATTTTAGGTACGACGAACATCAAAGCCAAATGGATGCCTGACTTGAAATCGCACCCCCTTCAAAATACGGCCAAATGTTCTGTCAAAATTTTGTGTAAAATGAATATTGTTTTTTAATTTCATTTAAATTAGCTTGATTTTGTTGAAAATTGAACGAAGTTAGCTGTTTTTATTCATTTTTGGAGCCTGCATGGATCTCAGAAAAATCAAGACCCTGATTGACCTGGTCTCGGAATCAAATGTTTCAGAGCTGGAAATTACCGAACCCGAAGGCAGTGTGCGCATTGTCAAAGGGGGTTCTGCACCTGTTCAACACTATGCACCTGCTTCCATGTCACTCACGCAGCCTGTGGTGATTGAGCAAGCAGCAGTTGCTTTCCCCGCACCGGTTCCTGTTGAGACAGGGCACACCGTCAAGTCACCCATGGTGGGCACTTTCTACCGTGCAGCCGCCCCTGGGGCAAAATCTTTGGTGGAAATAGGCAATGTCGTCAAGGAAGGCGACACACTTTGCATTATCGAGGCCATGAAAATCTTGAACGAAATTGAATCTGACAAAGCAGGCACAGTGCGCAGCATCCTGGTTGATAACGGTCAACCGGTGGAATACGGCCAACCCTTGTTTATCATTGACTGAGCGCTGGCCTATTCATGTTCAAAAAAATTCTGGTCGCCAATCGCGGCGAGATTGCACTGCGCATTCAGCGTGCCTGCAGCGAGCTGGGCATCAAGGCGGTCATGGTCTATTCAGAGGCCGATCGCGATGCCAAATACATCAAGCTCGCCGAAGAAGCTGTGTGCATTGGGCCGGCAGCGTCTGCCCTCAGCTACCTCAACATGCCCGCCATTATTTCAGCCGCTGAAGTGACAGATGCCGAGGCCATTCACCCGGGTTATGGTTTTTTAAGCGAAAACGCCGACTTTGCCGAGCGTGTGGAGCGCAGTGGTTTTCAGTTTATTGGCCCCACGCCTGAGTCCATCCGAACCATGGGCGACAAAGTTTCCGCCAAGCAAACCATGATCAAAGCCGGTGTGCCCTGTGTGCCTGGCTCTGAGGGTGAACTCCCCGACGACCCCGTGCAAATAAAGCGCATCGCCAAGTCCATTGGATACCCCATCATTATCAAGGCCGCAGGTGGTGGTGGTGGTCGCGGCATGCGTGTGGTGCATACTGAGGCTGCGTTGATCAACGCAGTCGCCATGACCAAAAGCGAAGCAGGTTCTGCCTTTGGCAATCCTGCGGTCTATATGGAAAAGTACCTGCAAAACCCTCGACACGTTGAAATCCAGATTTTGGCCGACAAATACAAAAATGCGGTTTATTTGGGCGAGCGCGATTGTTCCATGCAGCGCCGTCACCAAAAGGTCATTGAAGAAGCGCCAGCGCCTGGCATTTCACGCAAAACCATTGAGCGTGTGGGTGAACGGTGTGTAGCAGCCTGCAAAAAAATCGGTTACCGTGGTGCTGGAACTTTTGAATTTTTGTATGAAGACGACGAGTTTTATTTCATTGAAATGAACACACGGGTTCAGGTGGAACACCCTGTGACCGAACTCACCACGGGTGTGGATATTGTTAAAACCCAGATCATGGTGGCAGCCGGTGAAAAACTGCCTTTCACGCAGCGCCAGGTACAAATTCGCGGGCACGCCATAGAGTGTCGATTGAACGCAGAAGATGCCTACAAATGTATTCCCTCTCCCGGGCGTATCACCCTGTGGCATCCGCCTGGCGGCCCGGGCGTTCGGGTTGATTCGCACATTTACACCAATTACTATGTTCCGCCCTATTACGACTCCATGATTGGCAAACTCATTACCCATGGTGACACCCGTGAGCAGGCCTTGGCGCGTATGCGCACTGCACTGGGCGAGACCGTGGTTGAAGGCATCAACACCAACCTGCCACTCCACCGCGAGTTGATGGTCGATGCACAATTCATGACCGGTGGCACCAACATCCATTACCTTGAAGGTTGGCTGGTCAACCACGCCCGTTAATCATCTGTCTTGAGTATGTTTGAACTGCGCTTGATGTGCCCCGAGCACCGTGTTGACATCCTCAGTGACGCACTTGAGGCTTTGGATGCGTTAAGCGTCAGCGTAGAAGATGCTGATGCCCAAACTGCAGCCGAGCAAGCACTGTTTGGCGAGCCTGGAATGCAGCCTTCAAAACAAGCTTGGCAACGTTCACATGTGATCTCCCTGTTTGAAACACAACAACTGGCACAAGAGGCTCATGCCTTGTTGCAGGCACAAGATTTTTTTGAAGATTGTTCCACGCTGGGTTTGCAGCCTGTGCCTGATCTGGACTGGGTTCGATTGACCCAATCGCAATTTTTACCCGTACCCATCACACCAGAATTTTGGATTGTTCCCACTTGGCACATACCGCCAGAGCAGGCGCGCCATGTGGTTCGGCTGGATCCCGGACTGGCCTTTGGTACGGGAACGCACCCCACCACCTGTATGTGCTTGCGCTGGATTGCCGCGCAAGGCACGACCCATGCACTGACTCGGGTACTTGACTACGGTTGTGGTTCTGGCATTTTGGCCATCAGCGCTGCCAAATTTGGTGCAACAGCCATAGAGGCCGTTGACATTGATCCCTCAGCCCTGCAAGCCACCACACACAATGCACAAGCCAATGAAGTGGTGTTGCGCTGCGGCCTTCCCCAGATGGCCAGTGGGATTTATCACACCGTGCTTGCCAACATTTTGGCCACCCCTTTGAAACTGCTGTCCCCCCTTTTGTGTGCGCACGTCGCACCTGGTGGTACTTTGGTACTGTCGGGCATTTTGGATCGTCAGATGGATGAACTCAAGGCTGCCTACTCCCCCTACTGCGATCTGAAAGTCACTGACGATGAAGACGGCTGGATTTTGATGACAGCGTCGTTTTAACGGATGGGCCTAAGTACACGATTGTCATGAGTTTGATCGCCAGCTGTCCTCATTGTCATACCCTGTTCAAAGTGGTGCCAGATCAATTGCGTCTGGCACAAGGCTGGGTGCGATGTGGTCAGTGCGACAACGTGTTTGATGCACTTGAGAACCTACTGACACCAGAAACTGAATCAATGGCAACGGGCTTGCCAACAGATTCCGTCACGGTCACGCAACCTGCCGCTGAGGTTGTGGTGCTGCCAACAGATTCGACGTTTGAGCATCGCATCGAACCCGAACTGCCAGACGCAGCTACAGCAGCGCCGCTAAACGATGTCAGTCTTCCTGCGCCGGTCACGCTGACTGAAATACCCCTTTTTTTAAAGTCAGCGACGCGCCCCCGCCCCCGCGCACAGCGACTAAAAAGCGCGGTCATGGGCTTGTTGGCATTGCTGTTGGCGCTGACTGTCCTGGCGCAATACGCCTACTTCGAGCGTGACTGGATAGCCGCCTGGCATGTCAAGCTAAAACCGGTCTTGACAAAGCTGTGTCAGCCTCTGAACTGCAAAATTAGCCCTGTCGAAAACATGGCATCCATCGTGATTGAATCAGCCACCTTGACCAAGTTAGGCCAAGATGTCTATCGTTTGAGTTTTAACGTCAAAAACACAGCACCCATCAACGTGGCCGTTCCCCATCTGGAATTAACACTGACCGACCTGACAGACCAAGCCTTGGTGCGACGCGTCCTGACACCAGGTGAAATGGATGCCAAAGCCAACACACTGCAAGCATCCTCCGAGTGGCAGGTGTCCGTGGTCATACGGGTGCAGATACCAGCAGGAAAAACTGCCGTGATGGGCTACCGTCTGGTGGCGTTTTATCCTTGATTGACTGATTGACCATATCCTGACGCCCGTGGCTGTAGCGATGGTATTTAGCTATAGCAAAAAACAAAATCCGACATCAAGGTTTCACATCGTTCCTGGTGTTTAGGCTTACCCATTCTGCGTAGGGCTGGTAGGCTTGCGCAACTTCCAGTGTGTAAACGGCTGGCGTTTCGTAGGGATGATCCTTGACCATTTGTGCCATCAGTTCCTGGCATCGTTCAACCGTTGTTTTCAATGTGATTCGTATTTCGCTTGCATGCTCAATGTTGCCCTTCCAGGAGTAAATACTGTCAATCGCTTCAAGTTGCGCACATGCGGCCAGTTGGGATTCAACGGCTGTCCTGGCGATGCGTTGGGCATCTTCCAGCTTTTCAACGGTGGTGACTACGGCGATCAGTTTCACTCGATGTTCAAGTTTTTGTGGTTGATAATTTAGGTGTATTTCAATAAAAAGTGAGATCGCCATGTTTTATGAAGCCTTGCCGTTTATTACCAGCTACCTTTGCGCTTTGACGAAAGAATTGCAACGACGGTGTCCAACG
>CAIXMC010000109.1 GCA_903920405.1 uncultured beta proteobacterium | reverse complement strand
CGCAATTGGCCGCACCCTTGCTCTTGGTAGGCGATTCCAACTTCAAACCTGTGCGCATTCTGGATGCCTGTGCTGCACCGGGGGGCAAAACAGCTCATCTTTTGGAACTGGCCGATGTCTTGGTCACAGCCATCGACATTGATCCGCTTCGTACAGAGCGCATTCACGATAATTTGAACCGGCTGGGACTTGTGGCTGATGTGCTCACTGCCGATGCCCTTGACTTTTTGGGGTCTGGCGAACTTTTTGATGCTATTTTGCTGGATGCGCCATGCACAGGTTCAGGCGTGGTACGTCGCCACCCCGACATTCGCTGGCTACGCCGTCCCAGCGACATCGCCCAATTGGCACAGATTCAAGCCAGATTACTGGCGCAGTTATGGCATTTACTTCAACCAGGAGGACGCTTGCTCTATTGCACTTGTTCTGTTTTTCGTGCAGAAGGTGCAGACCAAATTGCAGCATTTTTGGCCACCAACAGCCATGCCAAACTGTTGGCATCACCAGGTTATCTGTTGCCGGGCCGTGGGGGCATGATAGACAATTCAGAACATGATCATGACGGGTTTTACTACGCATTGCTTGAAAAATTGGCTTGTTAAAGGGCTGCTGTGGCTGTTTGTACTGATGAGCGGTATGGTGCAGGCGCAAGCGCCCGTCGTTCATGCGCCTGTCCTTCAACTGGAGTGCCTGGAGGATGGCCTGTGGCTAGGCACCCAGCTCCAGTTTGATCTGTCGGCCACCGTCGTCGATGCCCTGCACAAAGGCATTGCCATTTATTTTGCTGCACAAGCCAACGTGCTGCAAGAACGTTGGTACTGGAGCAATAAAAAAATCAGCACAGCCAAACGCTATTTGCGGCTGGCTTATCAACCTCTTACAAGGCGCTGGCGCGTGAACGTGGGTTTTGGTGACATCGCCGAGTCTGCGCTGGGTTTGTCTCTCAACCAGATGTTTGAGTCCTTGCCTGATGCACTGGCGGCAGTGCAAAGAATCTCACATTGGAAAATTGCAGAAAGTGCCGACATCCGCGCAGATGCAACACATCAGGTTGAGTTTCGGTTTTATCTGGATTTGACCCAATTGCCTCGTCCACTGCAAATCGGCACTTTGGGGCAATCCGACTGGCTGGTGTCGCTGGAATCTATGCAGTCGCTGAGTGCAAAAGCCAAGCCATGAGTCAACTCTACGACAAAAATGGCAACAACTCGCGAATTTTGCGTTGGATGCTGGGTCTGGGATTGACTGCGACCGTCGCTATTGGACTGGTGCTTCTCTTTTTATTGACACAAGCCACCACCAACCGCAACCTCTACGAACAGTATTATTTTGGTTTGTTTGTGGTCAATGTGCTGGTAGCCACGCTGCTATTGGGTGTGATCTGCTGGATGGCCTGGCGGTTGGGGTTACGCGTGTATCAGCATAAATTTGGTAGCCGTTTGCTGGTCAAGTTGGCGGCAGTCTTTGCATTGGCCGGGTTTGTGCCGGGGATGCTCATCTACGTGGTGTCCTACCAATTTGTCTCGCGTTCCATCGAGAGTTGGTTTGATGTCAAGGTTGAGGGCGCATTGGATGCTGGTCTGAACCTTGGGCGCAGCACACTGGAGGCAATATCCAACGATTTGGCAAACAAAACACGAACAAGTGCGCCCCAACTGTCTGATACACCCGATATCAATGCCGCTTTGCAGTTGGATCGCATCCGAGAAGCTTTGGGCGCTGACGAATTAACTCTGTGGGCCAACAATTCCCGTCTGATTGCGACAGTCGGTCAGCCCAACTACCAATTCAGTCCAGAACTCCCCTCGCCGCAACAATTTCGGGTTGCCCGCTCGCAGGGTGTTATATCCTGGGTTGAGGGTCTTGACGATGCAGCCCTAGGCAGCTTGAATAACGCCCGCATCAAAGTTCTGGCATGGGTCAGCAGTGATCGTCTGGATGAACTATCAGCCTCACGCTACCTGATGATCACCAAAAATCTGCCCTCCACCTTGGTCAACAATGCTTTGGCCGTCACACAAGCCAATCGGGAATATCAGGAACGTGCACTGGCACGCGACGGCCTTCGACGCATGTACATTGGCACATTGACCCTGAGTTTATTTATGGCTGTCTTTGGCAGCGTGCTGTTGGCCGTGGTCATGGGCAACAAAATTATTCGTCCCCTACTGCTTTTGGCAGATGGTGTGCGCGAGGTGGCAGCAGGCGATTTAAGCCCCAAAGCATCGTTGCGCGGTAAAGATGAACTCGACGGCCTGACCCGATCGTTTGCAGACATGACTGGACAACTCGCAGAGGCACGTCAAGCAGTACAGCAAAGCATGGAACAGGTGAGCGCCGCCCACGCCAACCTGCAAACCATTCTGGACAACTTGACCGCTGGTGTGATGGTACTTAACGATCAAGGAGCAATTGAAACCGCCAACCCTGGTGTCACCCGGATTTTGCGTTTACCCCAAATCGCCCATAAGGGGCAACATCTGGAAGACATCGACGGACTGGGCGCATTTGCCCACAGCGTACAGCAACAGTTTGATACTTTTTTTGAGCATAGAGGTGAGCACACACTGGATCATTGGCAGCAATCCTTTGAATTGGAGACTCCCCATGCCAGCGCCATGTACCGGTCCGCCAATGACATCATCACACTGGTGGTACGTGGTGCTGTGTTGCCAAGTCAGCAAAGGCTTCTGGTGTTGGATGACATCTCTGAAATTGTGTCCGCCCAGCGCACAAAAGCCTGGGGCGAGGTCGCACGGCGTCTTGCCCATGAAATCAAAAACCCGCTGACCCCCATCCAACTTTCGGCAGAACGTCTGGAAATGAAACTGACGGGCAAAATTGCAGAACCTGAGCAAGCCATGCTGACCAAATCGGTCAAAACTATTGTCGCGCAGGTTGATGCCATGAAACGCCTGGTCAACGAGTTTCGAGACTATGCCCGCCTCCCGACAGCAGAACTCAAACCCCTTGACCTCAATGCCTTGGTGAGTGAACTGCTCGGCTTATATGCCAATGAACAGTTTGGCGTACCCGTTCTAGCCGATCTTGACGCAGCTTGCCCGATTGTGCATGGTGATGCCCAACAACTGCGTCAAGTCATTCACAACCTACTTCAAAATGCACAAGATGCCACTGTGTCGGCTCACCGAAACCACCAGCAACACCCGGTTATCCTCAAAACACAGTGGTTATCTAGCTCACATCGGGTACGCTTGAGCGTTTCAGATTGCGGTACGGGTTTTCCTGACAACATTCAAAAACGAGCCTTTGAACCTTATGTGACGACCAAGGACAAGGGAACTGGTCTGGGATTGGCGCTCGTCAAAAAAATTGCAGACGAACACCATGCGCGTGTGGATATTTCAAACCGTATTCTTGATGATCAAGTGATGGGTGCGCAAATATCATTATTATTTCCAACCGATTGTGCTGGTACAGCCCTGCCCGGCTCACACTTGCAGACATAACGGTTCTATAGAAAGCGAACAAATCCATGGCCAATATACTGGTAGTCGATGACGAATTGGGCATTCGCGATCTCTTGTGTGAAATCCTGAATGACGAGGGACACACGGTAGAGCTTGCGGAAAATGCAGCCCAAGCGCGTGCAGCGCGTCTTCGTCATGCCCCTGATCTGGTGTTGCTGGACATCTGGATGCCAGACACTGACGGTGTGACGCTGCTCAAGGAATGGTCGGTCACGGGTGCATTGACCATGCCGGTCATTATGATGAGTGGTCATGCCACGATTGATACTGCCGTTGAAGCGACCCGTATCGGAGCCTTTGCTTTTTTGGAAAAGCCCATTACCATGCAAAAACTGCTGAAGGCGGTTGCACAGGCTTTGACGCACATTTTGTACAGCAGACTGACCCCAGCATCACCTGCCAAGTTAAACCAGTCATCGGGCACCAAGGACAATGCAGCAGATGTGTTGCCCCCTGTAGGGCCATCCAATACCAAAAGTTTTATGTTTGACAAACCGTTGCGTGAAGGACGAGATGAATACGAAAAATCATACTTTGAATACCACATGTTCCAAGAAAACGGATCAATGTCTCGCGTTGCCGAAAAGACAGGTTTGGAGCGAACGCACCTTTACCGCAAGCTCAAACAACTTGGACTCGATCCCACGCGCGGTCGGCGTACTTAAAAATGCATGGGGCGGTAGGGTGTTGATGCCGATTGAAAACTGACCCACTTAACCGATGTTTAACATAAGAAAATGATAGCAAGCCTTATTTTGCCAGCTATAAAATTTGTAGCTAATTGATTTATATGCATTTTATTTGGTATATATGTTAAATTTGCTTTTGTTGTGCCATAATCGTGTGTTGTGCCATGATATTTTTGCTAAAAATCTGTTATCATGTTTCGCATGTTTATTCGACAAACACGCACAACAATTCCTCTACTGGGGAGGACTATTTCACCTTCCGTCTGGTTCGCGAGCAGCGCGTCGCCGGTAGCTACGCATCCGGGCGTGTATTGTTTGCGCACCAATGTTCTCGATTGGGATGAGCAAAAGCTGTGGCAAACGTATTTCATGCTGACTGATATTAAAAGTGTATTTCGCAGCTTGAAGAGTGAACTGGGGCTGCGCCCTGTGTTTCACCGGAAAGAAGGTCGCACGGACGGACATTTATTCATCACGGTATTGGCATATCAATGCGTACAAGTGATACGCAAGAGACTCAAAGAGTCAGAAATCAATGACAGTTGGGCGATATTACGAAAAACGCTACAAGTACAGCAGCGTGTAACCACAAGCATGCGTACCAGAGACGAGCGCATGATTCATGTGCGCAAAAGAACAAAAGCAGAGCCACAGTTGATGCGGATTTATGAAACGCATGGGCATCAATGCCATGCCTGGCAGCACCAAAAAACTGGTCGTTTGATGTGAAATAACGAGCAAATCAACCGCT
>CAIXMC010000108.1 GCA_903920405.1 uncultured beta proteobacterium | reverse complement strand
CCATTTGGCCGTCAGAGTTGGGAGGCAATGCTAGGCGCAAATCGCGCGGTGTGGCCATGCCACATAAGCGATTTGTAACGACGCAGTGCGCCCAAATCTGACGAGCCAAATGGGGAACTTATTACTGACCACATCCTTAACGTGAAAGAACTCAAAAATACCAGTGGATGCGGTTATTTATGGGGCAGCCATCCAGTTATCCAATTGCAGTCCCTTGACTTTGGCAAATTCCCGCGTGTTGTTGGTCACCAACACAGCATGGAGGCTCAGTGCGTGTGCGGCAATCATGGTATCAAGTGAGCCAATCGGTGTGCCACGGCGTTCCAGGTCAGCACGCAAGTCGCCATAAGCCCACACGGCTGCGGTATCAAAAGGCAAAATTTGCAACGGCGACAGAAACATTTTCAGCGCCTGCTGGTTGCGCGCCGAGCCACTTTTGGCGACACCAAACGCCAGTTCTGCGGCCACCACGCTGCATAGCCCAATGTCGCCCAGCCGGTACTTCTGAAAACGCGCCAGCACCGCAGGAGGGTTGGCGTTGATGATGTAGATGCAGATATTGGTGTCGAGCAGGATCATGAGGCTATCTCGACACGAATCTGGTCGTCTGGTTGCTCACGCATCAAAACAAAGCCCGGCTCAAAGGTGGCCAGCCCAGCCTCTAGCAGTTGCCAAGGGTCATCCATGGGCAGCAACAACACGCCATTGCCAAAATGTTTCACAGCAACCTCGGTGCCGGCAAACCTGTACTCTTTAGGCAAGCGAACAGCCTGGCTGCGGCCCGATTGAAAAAGGCGTGCGGTGTCCATACGATTCTCCAATAATAGGTGATGACCAATGATAGCTATTATTTTGTCGCAGTGTCCTCCGCAAAGCGGAACTTATTTTTGACCCTATCCTTGGGGCACACCCACAATTAAGCCATGCCTTTCATACCTTTCATGCCGCCCAGGCGCTTCATCATTTTCATCATGCCACTGCCTTTCATTTTTTTCATCATGCCTTGTATCTGCTCAAATTCCTTGAGCATGCGATTGACATCCTGCACCAAAACACCTGCACCGGCTGCGATGCGGCGCTTGCGTGTGGCTTTGATCAGTTCGGGTTTGCGCCGCTCAAGCGGGGTCATGCTGTGGATGATGCCAATTTTGTGTTTGATGTCTTTTTCAGCCTTCCCCATATCCATCTGACTGGCCTGGGCAGCCATGGCGGCAGGCAGTTTGTCCATGATGCTGGAAAGTCCACCCATTTGGCTCACTTGCTGAATTTGATCTAAAAAGTCGTTCAAATCAAAAGTACCCCCGCTTTTGACCTTGTTGGCGAGCTTTAGCGATGCTGCCATGTCCATTCCGGCGGTGACTTGCTCTACCAGGGCCAAAATGTCGCCCATGCCCAGAATGCGACCGGCGTGACGATTGGCATCAAATATTTCGAGTCCATCAATTTTTTCACTGATGCCAGCAAATTTGATGGGAACACCCGTCACGTGGCGAACAGACAGCGCTGCCCCCCCGCGCGAGTCACCGTCGAGCTTGGTCAGAATAATGCCGGTCAGCGGCAAAGCCTCTTTGAATGCTTTGGCGGTATTTACGGCATCTTGCCCCTGCATGGCATCGACCACAAACAGGGTTTCTATGGGTTGAAGGGCTGTGTGAAGGTCGCTGATTTCACGCATCAAGGCCTCATCAATGGCCAGCCGCCCGGCAGTATCGACGAGCAGCACGTCAAAATAATGCTTGCGGGCATAGTCCAGTGCTGCCAGTGCAATGTCCACCGGCTTTTGGTCAGAGTTGCTTTCAAACCATTGAGCACCAGCTTGCGCCGTGACTTGTTTGAGCTGCTCAATGGCTGCTGGCCGATACACGTCAGCAGAGACGGTCAGCACTTTTTTGCCGCGTTTTTCAATCAAATGCTTGGCCAGTTTGGCAGCCGTGGTGGTTTTACCCGCACCTTGCAGACCTGCCATCAAAATGACTGCCGGCGGCACAACAGCGAGGTTGATGTCAGCCACGCCATCGCCCATGGTGGCTGCAAGTTCCTGATTAACAATGGAAACGATCGCCTGTCCTGGCGAAAGTGACCCCAGCACATCTTGCCCTAGCGCTTTGTCTTTGACGCGTGCGATAAAGTCGCGCACCACCGGAAGTGCTACATCGGCCTCAAGCAGTGCCATACGCACTTCGCGCAACATGTCAGAGACGTTGGATTCGGTGATTCTTGCCTGTCCGCGAAGCTCTTTGACCAAGCGGGTGAGTTTGTCGGTAAGTGCAGATGCCATGGTAGGTTGTGACGGTCAATGCCGAAGTTGATGCCACGCAAAACGGCTGTGGCAGTGTAGAAAACGGTAAACTGTGCCAATGATTTTAGCCAGTGCTTCCCCCATGACTTTGACCCTGGCTCTAGGGACTTCTGCAGCGTATGCTGCCTGTGCCTACCCTGCAACGCGAACAACCCGTCTGAATATTCTAGGGCTGGCCTGGGGGTTGCACGGTTTGTTGCTGACGTGGAGCTTGTGGGGTGATGCCAGACATTTTGGTTTCGCGCCAGCTTTGTCCATGACCATGTGGCTGGCAGGTTTGGTCTATGCTTTTGAGACTTATTTTTATCCAAAACTCCATTTGCCCGCACTTCTGCCCATCACAGGATCAGGCGTGGTGTTGCTTGCCTTGTGGTATCCGGGGGCGGCTTTGGGTGTGACGGCATCGGCCTGGTTGCCTTTGCATGGTGCTTTTGGAATGGCATCTTATGGCCTGTTTGCCGTGGCGGTGATTCATGCAGGGTGGATGACTCGCTCTGATATGCGCATTCGTCAAGCTACAAATGCACCGCCTGATTTGCCACTTCTGACGCTTGAGCGTTTGATTTTTCGCTTTGTCGGCGTGGGTTTTGTGTTGTTGTCTGCGACGCTGCTGGCGGGCTTTTTCTTTGGATCGGTGCTCTACGGCAGTCGCCACGCGCTGAAATTCGATCATAAAACCACGTTTTCAGTGCTTTCGTGGCTGACTTTTGCCGTGTTGATGGTGGGGCGCATACGCTTTGGCTGGCGCGGCAAACGCGCTATTGGGATGCTTTATATGGGTTCTGGCCTGCTGTTGCTGGCTTATGTGGGTTCGCACTTTTTTCACGAAGTGATGCTGGGATAATCCTGGATTCCTCAGTTGAACGCGCCCGACTGGGCTACTGGCGGCGCGTCTGGGTAGGCGTGACGACGCTGCAGGCTACTGCCTGCAAGGAGGAGCAACACCCCCAGACGTGTCGCCAGTAGCTCAATCGGGTGCGTAGCGCTCTCACCTAAAGGGTGAACTCCATCGAAGTAACAAATATCAAATTTCATAACGGTTTAGTGAAGATCATAAGCGGTCAACTGAGGAATCCAGGATAAACACCATGAAGATCATCTGGTTGCTTTTGCTTTTTCTGCTGGCGTATCTGGTTTGGCGCAGTCGCATTTTTCAAGATACCTTACCCCCTTCCACATCAAAACCTGCACCGCCACCCCAAGTCACAGACATGGTGTCATGCGCTGTGTGCCATGTGTATATGCCCGTTGCACAGGCACTGAAAGGCCAACGCGGGAGCTATTGTTGTCTTGACCATCTCCAACAGTCTGAACCCTCATGACTGAAGATACCAGCAGGTTCGGTCACTCGTTGTACGGTTCTGATTTCAAGCTGCCCGAATTTGATCGACTCTGGCGCGGTTTCATGACAGCGCGTGTTGTTTTGGGTGCAGTGTTGCTGCTGTTGCAGGGGAGTATTTTCTTTTTGACCAATACCCACAGCAGTACCCTTGTTCTGATTTGTGGGGGGTATTGGGTAGCAGCCTTGATGGTGCGTGTGATGCAGCGTGCGCAACAACTTGCCAACCGCTTTGACGGTTACTGGGTTCGTACCGTTGGCATTGATTTGGTGGCATTTGCAGCCCTGCAGGTGATGTCTGGCAACAACATCAACTACGCACCGCTGTTTGCCCTTCCGGTGTTGATGGCTTCTATTTTGGGTTCCTTGCGCCTGGCTTTGGCCACTGCTGCCAGTGTGACTTTGTTGCTGTTTACTTATGCAGGATGGCTCTGCATGCAAGGGCCACAGGCCATGAGTTCACTTTTTCTGCAGGCTGCATTGACAGGTGCAGGTTGCTTTGTCATTGCCTTTATCGCCAGCGAAACGGCCACCCGACTGGCCAGTGTTGAAAAAAGCGCACACAAAAGCCGGCTGGACGTGGCCGTGCAGAGGCAAGTCAATGAAATGGTGATTGAATCGCTCACAGATGGCGTGTTGATGGTCGATGCGCAACATTTGGTTCGATCTGCCAATCCTGCTGCCTATCTGTTGCTGGGATTGTCTGACGGCGTGGCGAATATGCCCATTGATTTGTCAGACAGGCCAGGCTGGCGTGCCTTGCTCACTTTGGTGGTGGCTAGTTTTAACGGAAAATGCGTTCAAAATAAAGACATTGACATTTGCCACAAGGGGCAAGGGGTACGCCGGCTAAGGGTTCGTTCTCAACTGACGGCTCCCCTTGGTCACAATGCCAAGGGCCTGTGTGTGGTGTTTATGCAGGACCAGCGCGAAATTCAGGCACGGTTACGCACTGAAAAACTCGCCAGCATGGGGCGGATGTCTGCGGCAGTCGCTCACGAAATACGCAATCCCCTGGCCGCCATTGTGCAGGCCAATGCCTTGCTGTCCGAAGACTTGACGCAGCCGGCTCACCAACGCCTTACGCAGATGGTGGCGCAAAATGCCCAGCGCCTTGAAAAAATTGTGCATGATATTTTGCGTGTCGCCCATACTTCACCCAACGATGGTGTTGAAGTGGCACGCGCCATGAATCTGACTGAAGTCCTTCAGCGCGTTTGCCGTGACTGGCAAAGTCAGCACGAACATCGTCTGGCGCTGCATCTGTCTGTGCAACCTCTGGATGTTTGGTTTGAGCCAGAGCACTTGCGCCGTATTTTGATCAATTTACTCGACAATGCCAAACGTTATGCCAGCACACACGCCGAGTCCATTCAGATTCATGTGGATGTAGGTGCATCGCAAGCGGTGATCGTCCATGTCTGGAGCGACGGTGGTCCCTTGGAGTCTTCCGTCGAGCAGCATTTGTTTGAGCCATTTTTTTCGTCAGAGAGTCGATCCAGCGGTTTGGGACTTTTTATTTGCCGTGAACTGTGCCATCTACACAGTGCCACCATGAGTTATGAGCGGACCACTCGCCGCATCAATGGCGTACCTGTGGTGGGGAATGAATTTAGCATCGGTTTCAGGACGTGGCCTGGGTGAGGATATGGATAATATAACTATAGAATTGATAGCTACTAACGCAAGCAGGACGGGCGTTAGAGGCCGATTTCGTCTATAAAAAATACGCTATTTTCGACACGGTTTTCTTTTATTTCAGTCTCTACGATATGTCCAAAACCACGCCAACCCACCGCCCCATGCGCATTTTGGTCGTTGATGACGAACCCGATTTGCGCACCTTGTATGAACTCACCCTGTTGCGTGAGTCTTACCTGGTGGATACCGCTGAAGATTTGCGTCAGGCGCGTGAGCGGTTGGCAGAGCATGAGTACGATGCCCTGATTACTGACATGCGGCTGCCCGATGGTCTGGGTTTGTCGCTCATCACAGAAATCAAAGAGCAGCAGCGCTCTGAACGCTGTGTGGTCATTACAGCGTATGGTTCGACGGCCAATGCGGTCGAGGCCTTGAAGGCCGGCGCGTTTGATTATTTGACCAAGCCCGTTGATATCAAACAGTTTCGCAGCGTGGTGGCCTCTGCCGTTCGGCACACGCCCTCTCTGAACACACGCCAAACCAAATCAGACAGCCCCCCAGAGGCATCGGTTTCTACACATGCCAACGGTGCGCAAGCCTTGGCGAGGCTGACGGGGCAGTCAGAGTGCATGAGAATGCTTAAAAACAGGATTGTGAAAATTGCCCCCAGCATGGCACCAGTGCTGGTGACTGGTGAATCTGGCACCGGCAAAGAGTTGGTTGCCTATGCCATTCACGCCAACAGTCACCGTGCCACAGATGCCTGGGTGGCGGTCAATTGCAGTGCCATTCCTGAGAATTTATTGGAGGCTGAATTTTTTGGCGCCAGAAAAGGGGCTTACACCGGTGCCAATCAGGATCGCGAAGGTTTTTTTCAAGCTGCAAGGGGGGGCACTTTATTCTTGGATGAAATTGGCGATTTACCGCTGGCCATGCAGTCCAAATTGCTGCGTGCCATTCAGGAGCGGCGAATTCGTCCGCTGGGAGCGACGCAAGAAGAACCTGTCGATGTGCGCATCATCAGTGCCACCCACAAAAATCTGGCCGACGAAGTGTCTGCCGGTCGGTTTCGGCAAGATTTATATTACCGCCTGAATGTGATTGATTTGGTGCTGACACCCTTGCGCCAACGGATTGAAGATTTGCCCGATTTGTGCAGCGCATTGTTGTTGCGCATTGCACGCGAATCCGGACACCCCACACCCGTGTTGGAACCCGCCATGCTGGAGCAGCTTTCTGGTTTGACGCTGCCTGGCAATGTGCGTGAATTGGAAAATCTATTGCACCGTGCGCTGGCTTTGGGTGAAGATGGGCAACTGCAACTCGATGTACCCAGCCGCACTGCACCCGTGCCTGATGTCACCATGACCGCCGTGAACACCAGTACCAGCAGTTTGCCCACAGATTTGCAGCGCTACCTAGACGACCATGAACGCGATATTCTGGTGCGGGCATTGCAGGAAACCCGTTACAACCGTACCGCTGCTGCCACCCGCCTGGGGTTGAGCCTGCGACAAATGCGCTACAGAATGATGCGCTTGGCCATTGAGATACCTACTACAGCCTCAGACCATGGCGATGACTCCCTTTGACTGCACGTCAGGCGTGTGGGAGCAGGGTTGGTATGTGCCAGCATCCAAAATGCCTTCGCCCAATTTTGGCCCCCGCCCCCTTGGTACGCAGGTCGATTTGATTGTTCTTCATGCCATCAGCCTGCCCCCAGGCATTTACGGTGGACCGCAAGTTTTGGAGTTTTTTACCAACCAACTGGATGGGCAGTCACACCCGTCCTTTGGGCAGATTGAGGGGATGGCCGTGTCTGCGCATTTTTTCATTCGACGCGATGGTGCGCTTTGGCAGTGTGTCAGTTGTGATGACCGTGCCTGGCATGCCGGCGTGTCTTGCTACAGGGGCAGAGACAACTGTAACGATGACAGTATTGGCATTGAACTGGAAGGTTTGGAAGGCGATCGGTTTGAAGACGCTCAATATGCCTGTTTGCAAAGGCTGTGTTTGGACATCATGCAACGCTATGCCATTGCACACATTGCAGGCCATGAACACATTTCACCAGGCCGCAAGGGTGATCCGGGGGCGGGCTTTGACTGGCCTCGTTTGCAAAACATCTTGCAGAGGGATGGGTCTAACGGGTGCGATTCAAAGTGATGTGGCTTTGCTTGGGCTTGCGACATCCAAATCCCCCCTACCCCCAATGGCACTACCTTAAGAAAAAGTTAAATAAAAACAATAAACTAATG
>CAIXMC010000107.1 GCA_903920405.1 uncultured beta proteobacterium | reverse complement strand
TCCCACATGAGTGTTGATACGGATCATTTTGAAAAAATCATACAAGGCATCTGCGCCAATATGGGTCTATATGCCAAATTTGTACAGCACGGCAAAAATCAGAAGACTCAACCACGTTGATCCTTGTTCTGTTTCCCAAAGCGCCGATTCAGGGTGCAAATTCCTGCGCACTTTCGCCCGCCAAAGTCGAGAAACGCTGCTCTTGGAGCGATGAATGAGATTCCCCAGCGCCCTCACACTTTGCTGTGGCCTTTGGCCTCAATTTGTCGTAGAAGCGCATGACTTGCGTGTCGTACTGCTTCTGTGTTTGAGTTTTTTTTTTTTGCATGAAACGAATAGTAACAAACGCCGGCAGATGACTTCATCTGAATCAGCTTGCGACTCCATCTCTGTCCCGCCTTAAGTGGGAAGCCGCGAATCTCAAGTAAACAACATGAACAACTCTCCACATCACTTTGAAACGCACCCCACCGCATCCACGATGGCGGCATCCGCCCTCGTCGATATACACTCACCTTAATGCCCAATGCCATTCGATTTTTGACTGATTTTAAGGAGTAAGCCCATGACCATGACCGAGATGACCTACCAAGTCAGTTTTAACACCCCTGCCTTTTTGGGTAATGCACAGCAGCAAGCCCAGTGGCGAACGCCGCCCTTCAAGGCGCTGCTGCGACAGTGGTGGCGGGTGGTACAAGCACCTGATGTGGGGTATGACCATCGTCGGTTACTGTCTCTTGAAAACGCGCTGTTTGGCAGTGCAGCATCTGACGAGAGTGGTGGGCGTTCCAAAGTGCAGTTCAGGTTATCAGCCTGGGATGAGGGCACGCTGAATGAACTTCCCCGTATGGCCATGCTCAAGCACGAGGAAGTCAATCGCAACGGACAACCGGTACCCGTGGGCACCGCAGTCTATTTGGGCTTTGGCCCTGTCACCATTCAAGGTACGCGCCAGGCCATTGCACCCAATGGCCCAGCGCACACCTTCCAACTGCGCTTTCCATCCTCAGAATCTGACACCCTTCGCAAAGCTATGCAATTGGCAGCCTGGTTTGGCACGCTGGGGTCACGGTCACGCAATGGATGGGGGTCATTGCATATTGAAGGTGAAGGCCTGCTTGGCCTAGAGGGTCTGTGTGATACCCGACTGAATGAACAAGCACCACTTCGCAGTTTGAATGCATGCCTAAATGATCCACGTGCCGCAGACTGGCCTCACGCTTTAGGCCTATGCGCTGACAGTCGGCCTGCCGTCTGGCGCGTGTTCTCGGGTAAGAAAATCAATGCCGATGGCAAAACCGTATTTGAAGGTTTCAAGGACTGGAAACCTGTACTTGAAAAATTAGCAGCCCTTAAAATTGGTTTTCGTACCCAGTTCAAGTTCCATGGCGGTGCGCCGCACAATCAGGTTGAAGATCGACATATTCTGGCCTACCCCGTCACTAACCACAGCTTGGCAGGTATGCCCAATGCACGCCTGGCCAGTCAAGCCCGATTCAAAGTGGTGAAAAACAAGGATGGGCAATACTTTGGACTGATCACTCACCTGCCGTGCGCCATGCCTGCTGCTTTTTTTGACCGCAGCAGTGTTCACCCACCGGCCATCAGTGACCAAATCAAGGTATGGCAACAGGTTCATGAATTTTTGAATTCGCAACCTGCCACCGACATGACTCGTATTCGCAAAGGTTAACTCAATGACCCGCTACACCCAAAAATTAGCAGCTTGGCTGCATGACCCTGCTGAAAAACAACTGGTTTTGATGCGTGACCCCGCCGGGGACGAAGGCAGCACCTCTCGCTACCTGCATCAAGTCTTGGATATCTCTTCCAAAGCATTTGACAAGCGCGCTGACCACCTCGCTGCTGCTGCCGACTGTCCCAACTGGCCGCGTGGTGAGGATGCCAAACTTTACCCGCAATTTGAATCCGTGAGTTTTAGCCAAGAGGCCGAGCTGATTCACCCGCTATCGGGAGGACGGCTCTGTCTGTCCGATCTTGGCATGAACATTGGTGTTGACTCCATCAAGGCGTTAAATGCGTTAAGTCAAAGTCATTTTGAAGATTTGATTCAAGAGGATGATGACCGCAAAACTTTTTTGGCTTTCTGGCGCTTTGGCCCTGAAGTCAGTCAAAAGGCAGATCAACTCGGCGCACTGTGGCCTATGTTGCCGGCGGACTCCCGCACGCCAGACCACAGCATCTGGTCGCATGTCGATACTGTGTCTGCCATTCATACAGCGCTGATGGGGGATGATGACGGAGAGGATCAGCCCGCATTGCTGGTGATGAGCTTTGGACCGGTGCAGGAGTTGATGGGACAGGTACGAACAACGTCAGATTTATGGGCAGGTTCGCACCTGTTGTCTTGTCTGGTGTTTGAAGCCATGAAGCCCATCATCAACCACCTAGGGCCTGATGTCATTGTATTTCCTGCACTGCGCGCAGTGCCCGTGGTGGATGCCTGGCTGCTGGAAGAAGGCGGCGATGCCTTTAAGAAATTATTCAATGGAATCAACGCTGAATTCTTAAGTGAACAAGACGACACCAACCCCTTGTTTACTGCGAACCTGCCCAATAAATTCATGGCCATTGTGCCGTCGCGCCAGGCTGCTGCGCTGGCGATCAAAGCAACGAATGCCATCCGCCTGGCAGCCGTTCAATGGGCAACGCAGGCAGCAGAGCGTGTCTTCAAAGCGGCAGGGATTGAAATGACCGATGTGACGCACGCCCAAATCAAGGCGCAGTTGGCGGGTTTTCCTGATGCATGTTGGGCAGCGGCCACTTGGCCTATCGATGGAGACGGTTGCACAGACATCAGTACAGCAAGCACTCGCCTGCAAACCGCGCTGGGTAGCATTCACCCTGAACTCAAAAAACAGGGCATCTTCAAGGACGATGTCTGGAAAGTATTAACCAGGGAACTCAAGCTCAAGAATTTGCATTTCTGGCAGCCCAACACCGGCATTTTGTACCCCGCCGTGTATGAACTGGCTGAACGCGCTTTGGGTGCTGCCAAAGCCACCTGTCCCTTTGAAGCCATTCATCAAGAAGGCCACCGTTGCACCTTAACGGGCGAAGGCGAATGGCTGACCGACAACCGCAGCCTGTTGGGATTGAATCGCACAGATCGCAATAACCGCAGTGTGTGGGGGAAACTGGCCAAAGCCAAACCCTCATGGGTCCAACCCGGTGAACATTTAAGCGCTATTGCCGCACTCAAACGTCTGTGGCCCATGATGTTTGCCGAGTATGTGAGCCAACTGACGGGGGGTGATGTGAGCCGATTTGTGGTCAGTACTCATGCACTGGCACTGTCCACCACTTTGGAAAAACTAGCCACCCAACCCTTGACCACTGACCAGCAAGCAGCTTTACGGGCGCTGGGTGCTGTCGCAAAAGATCACGACCCCGTGGCCCTGCCCAAAGCCTTGGAGCGCCAACTGAATCGCCTGCCACAAGCAACAGTGGATGTTTTGAAACGCCTGCCTTCCATGATGGAACAAGATGTTGATAACTCACACCTGAACAAAACCATCGCGCAATTGCTGGGGGACAGTCGGCCTGAAACCTACTACGCCATGATTTTGATGAATGGCGACCACATGGGGAGCTGGCTGGCTGGCAATGAAGACGATTACAAACTGGCCTACCGTGACACCTGGCACACCAAAGTGCTGTCTGAAATGCAGGTGTTCGAGCGCCTTGACCCGCAGCTTAAAACCTATCTGAACACCAAACGCCCGGCATCCCTGGGCCGCCACATGGCGATTTCTCAGGCATTGAATGACTTTTCCACCCGACTGGCACGCCATGTGGTTGAAAAATGCTGCAACGGAAAACTGTTGTACGCAGGTGGCGACGATGTGATGGCACTGGTGGCTGTGGATGATTTGGTTGACTGCATGCAGTTGCTTCGCCTGGCCTACAGCGGCATAGCGCCTGATGACAGCATGGGTTTGAGCAACAGTATCGGTACATTGCGAAAAGGTGCGCAAAGCAAGCTGCTTCTTTCCAGAGGTTTTGGGCTGCACAATGGCCGATTGATGACGCTGATGGGGCACAAAGCCACGGCCTCGATGGGGGCTGTGGTGGCACATCACAGCGCACCGATGGGATGGGTATTGCGCGAGTTGCGTTTGGCAGAAAGCACGGCCAAAAACACAACGCATGGCAAAAACGGCAAGGGTGTGAACATGAATCGCGATGCTTTTTGCCTGCGCGTGCTCAAACGCGGGGGGGGCGAAGTCAACGTGACCAGCCCGTGGTGGCCTGTCTTGGCAGACCAACAGCCAGATCCATCGCAAAGCGGATTGGCCATAATTAAGCAATTAGCCCAACAACTGGCACTGACCGACTTTTCACGCGAGGCTATCTACCAGACGCATCTGTGGTTTGATGGCTTGACCGATGAGGCTGCCGATGCCCAAAATCCACGGTGGCGTGAACAGATGGCCAGTTCCCTGTCTCAACAATTCCACCGTCAAAAAGGCCGTAAAGAGGTAGCCCGCAGCGTGGTGAACTTTGTCTGCCACGTCATGCAGCCCCAACACCCCAGAACGGCCATTGAAAATTTTCTGGTCACCAGTGAATTCTTTGCCCGCGAAATGCGTTCTTTTCGACAAGAGCCAACCGATGTCAGAGGAGTGACACCATGAGCATCACTTATTACTATGTTCGCCCTACCGATAGCCTGTTTATCCGCGGCAACCAGGATTTTGGCGACGGCGGTGAACACGGCGCGGGCCAAATGCCACCGCCCCCATCGCTGTTTGCGGGCGCTTTTCGCTCTGCCTTGCTGGGCAAAGATGCCCGTCAGCTTGCTGATTTTTTAAGCCATGGCCAATGCAGCAAGCCTGAGCTGGCGCAATGTTTGGGTACTCCCAATGCACCGGGCAGTTTTCGCATCCACTGGCTGTCTTTGGCGGGTGAATCCAAAGCGGGTGATGTGCCAGAACCTCTGATGCCACTGCCTGCAGATTTGCGGATGCTGGGCAAAAATTTTGCAGCCCTAGAGCCACGCCCTGTGCCGTGCGGTGTGCAGTTAGCGGGCGATTTGCCCCTGTGCGCCACACTGGTGTCAGTCAAACAAGAAAAACCCACAGACGACATTTACTTGCGTAGCCAAGGGTTTCAACAATACCTGCAAGGCCAAAAGCCTGACCCCAGCCAAGGCATCAAAAGCGGATGTCTCTATAAAAAAGACCCCCGTCTGGGTATAGGCCTGAGCACCGATGCCCGCACTGCTGAAGAAGGGCAAATTTACACCACCGAGGGCTATGCCTTTAATGTTCCCCCCTCAGAAAGCACAGCCCGATTCGTCAGCACCGGCTTTCTGGTGGGCATGAAAGGCGTAGCCGACGTGCTGCCAGACCAGGGACATCTGCGTTTGGGGGGTGATGGCCGCAGCGCGCATTACCGCCGTGTGAGCTTTTCCCCATCTGCCATCGTGCCACAAAACGGACGTTTTCGGTTACTGTTACAAACACCCGCCCTGTTCACAAAAGGCTGGCTGCCCGACGGCGTGACCCAACTTAACATTACTTACCGTCTGCAGGGTGATGGCTTTAGCGCACGACTGGTCTGCGCTGCCTTGGGACGGCGAGACATCATCAGCGGATGGGACATGTACCAGTGGTGTCCCAAGCCCGCCGAAGCCGCCGTGCCTGCCGGCAGTGTGTATTGGTTTGATGAATTTGAGGGCGAAGTTGGCAGACTTGCCGAGTGGGTAGAAGGTGGTTTATGGTCGAAAAATCTAACTACCGCACAAAAAAGTCGCCGCGCCGAAGGTTACAACCGCGCCATAGTAGGTCTCTGGAATTGATTTTATTTTGAGGAAACATCATGTTTGAAGCATCCCAACTCGTTTTTTACTACGCCGTTAGCCCCGTTCACATGGGAGCTGGCAGTTCCCTGGGTGCCATTGACAGCCCCATCCAGCGCGAGGTGCATACAGATCACCCCATGCTGGCCGGTAGTGGTTTGAAAGGCGCACTGCGCCACCACGTTAACCGTGCCTGGCCGCGCACTGAAGGTGACAACCCCAACCGCTTGATTGACCGCATTTTTGGTCCGGAAAAAAACATATCCGACTTTGCGGGCGCCTTGTCGCTAGGTGACGCGCAACTTGTGGCCTTGCCTGTGCGATCACTCAAAGGTGGCTTTGCCTACGTCACCAGCCCCTTGGCACTGGCACGTTTGCAACGCCTGGCACAACAAACCCTCTTGACTGTTTCATGGACTGTGCCGAGGGTGGATGAAAACAAGGCATTGGCCACAAGCAAAGCACTCTTTAGTCAGCGTCCAGGCACGACAGCCGATCAACTGGTGCTGGAAGCTTTTGAATTTGGTGTCCAAGTTCACGCTGACTTGCTTGCCATTGCGCAATGGATAGCCACTTATGCATTGCCTGGATCAGCCAACAGCTTTTTTGCAGACAAGTTCAAAACCGACCTCGTGCTGCTGCACGACACCGATTTTGCCCATTTTGCCCGTCATGCCATGGTGGTAGAACCCCATGTTCGCATTAACGATGAAACAGGCACTGCCGAAGAGGGTGGACTGTTTTATGTAGAAAACCTGCCACCTGAAACGCTGATGGTCGGTTTGGCACAGGCCAGCATTGAACGGTTCAAGAAGGGTAGTCGTCACGCAGACTCTCTGGCGTTGCTGACTGCTCCACAGGTACTGACCACAGTCTTTGAAGGAATGGACGACAAACTGCCAGGTATTCATGGCAAATTGCTTCAAATGGGCGGTGATGCCACCACTGGGCGTGGGCTGGTACTGGTTCATGCTGCATCAACAAATTAAAGAGAGGGACTTCATGTACGCCTACCGAGTTCGCCACACCCAGGCTACCGATCGCCGGGTGCTCGTTACGCTACCGCCAGATTTTCCTGAGGGTGCCTTTGAAATCCTTGTTGTTAGTGAAACAGACACCCCCCCCTGTCTCCAAATGCGTTGGCAGGGCCGACGGAAAAAGACCTAAGTGCGCTATTAGGCTGTGACGAATTCTGGACTAACGACCAACGACTGGCTCAGGCTGCCCAAGGCCGTCTGCAAATCGTAAATTTTTAGTGACTTTTAGTGACTTTTGAAAGCAACCCATGACACAAACACTTGACCAACAACGCGCTCAATTGGCTTGGAACTATGCCACTGAGGGTATGACCCGGCACGGCAAAGAATACAAAAGCCTGGCCAAAGGTGCGCCGGCGCTTATCATGAGCAATGGACTCATGCCAGCGCTGGCCTTTTACAACAACAAAAGTCCTGCTGCACAACACCTGTTAGACGACCTGATTCGCGGCCTCTCTCAGCGCTTGATTGGGCAAGAACTTAAAGCGGGGCAAGGCAATCGCGTATTTTTGGAATTTATGATCACGCTGCAAAAATGTGAGTCACGCGACTATTTGCGCTATACCGATGAATCGCTGGAATTGCTCAAATGGATTCGGCAGTTTCTGGATGCCGTTGTAACAGGAGGGCGTTAACATGAACATTCCACAACGCATTGCTGCCATACCTGCGTATGTGCCGTCAAATAACCAGGACGCTTTCAAAGATGCAGCCCCAGGGCATAAGTTTTTGGGCTATTTCCGAAATTGGCAAGGCACGGATGCCGATGCTTTTGCGCCTTACAAAGGCAAGGCACGAATCATTGGGCAGGTGCCAACGGGTCCACAAAAGCGAGCAGCCAACGAGCAACTTAAAAATGAATTTGATGCTGTCATCAACGATGTTTGTTTACTGCCATCTTCATCCCAAGCCCAAATCAAGGCACTGCGCCATCGCCAAAAAGCGCTGATAGCTCACTATGGCATCAGTGGCTACAGCATCAGCACAAAAAGCACAGCCCCCTTTGCCACCGGCTTAGGCAGCGAGCACCCCATAGAAAACGGATTTTCTTTTCTCACGCCTTATGGACTACCCTATCTTCCGGGCAGTGGGGTGAAAGGTATCTTGCGCCGCGCCATGCAAGAGTTGTACAACGAAGGTCAAGAGGGTGTGACCCAAGAGGCCATTGATGCCCTGTTTGGCCCAGAAAAAGTTTACAGGTCTGAAGACGCACAACGGGGAGTACTGGACTTTTGGGATGTTTTCCCCAACCCGGCAGGTGGCAAACTGGTGGTTGAAATCATGACCCCGCATTTTGGTGACTACTATCAAAAAGAGCAAACACCCCATGACAGTGGTGCCCCCGTCCCCGTGAGCTTTCTGGCCGTGCCTGCCCAATCAGACTTTGATTTTCATGGGATTTGCCATTCATCGCGATTGCCAGAGTTTCTGCAAACCCAATGGCGCGCCTTGCTTGATGTGGCTTTTGCACACGCATTTGCATGGGTCGGGTTTGGTGCCAAAACTGCTGTGGGCTATGGTGCCATGGCAGCCCGGGTAGCATCACCCCCCCCTGTTGCCGGCACTGTCGGCACGAACGTGGCCAGTACAGCACAGGTTACAAGCGCCTGCCAAACTTGGCCCACTGCCACACTGACCTTTGCGCCAAACACAGGCGAAATCAAAGCCAGTTTTAAGGGGAAAACAACGGCAGGCATTAAAGACACCCAAGCCCAACAGTTGCGCGCAGCCCTGGGGGAAGAACGCAGCAACAAACTCAAAAAGAAACAAGAACTCAAAGGGGTCAGCGTGAAAGTTGAACAAATGGGCAATGCCTGGCAATTGAGAGGACTGGCGTAAGTCGGATAAGATTGAATTCACAAGGATAGGGTCTAATTTTCATGGCATTCAGTTCACCCCAGATGATGAAAGTACCCTGGGAGCAAGGGCATCCTGCCCTTGATACATGAGGGCGAGACGCCCTCGCTCCCAGGTTCTTTCACGTTAACTGTCATACCAGTTTTGCCACCCCAAATCATGAAAAACACCCTGAGAGCGCGGACATCTTGCCAGCAGTGGGCAGCCATGACAGCCAACCCAATGCGAGTAAGATGCCCGCGCTCCCAAGTGTGGCACTATGATTTGTGTGGTGTTTCACTTTAGGATATGGTCAACAATAAGTTCCGCATTTGGCCGTCAGAGTTAAAGATGCAATGCCAGGCGCAAATCGCGCAGTGTGGCCTAGCCACATAAGCGATTTGTAACGACGCAGTGCGCCCAAATCCGACGAGCCAAATGCGGAACTTATTATTGACCATATCCTTAGTTCCGCATAGGGCGGCCTTCACACTTCGCCGCCTGACCCACGACCTGTTGCACACATGACTCCTTTGCCCATTGCCCGCTATCGCCTCACCGCCCGTGTGCTGCGGCCACTGACCCTACCCGACTATGCAGGCTCACTCTTGCGTGGTCAGTTTGGCGCTGCGTTGCGCGACGTGGCCTGCATGACCCGTCAAGCCACTTGCCAGAACTGCCCGCTCATTTCAACCTGTACCTACACCCGCATTTTTGAAGCCCCGGCACCCCCTAAGGGACAGCACGCATTGCAAGATTTCAGCAAAATCCCCAACCCCTACATCGTAGAGCCACCCACGCCAGGCGCACGCACGATCGATGCCAATGATGATTTCGAATTTCATCTGGTGTTGATAGGCTGCGCCATAGAACAATTGGCGCTCCTCATTTTTGCCATGCAACGTGCTTTGGCGCGTGGACTGACACGATCGCGTGTCCCAGTTGACTTGTTGCAGGTGGACTGGGTGGATGAGCACCACCATCCGTACCCCATCTGGTCGATAGACAAACCCATTTTGCAAGAACACAACGCCACCTTGCCTTGGCCAGACGGTCTTCATTTTGCTACAGAAAGTGAAGCTACTAACACAGACTCATCAAGCGCTAGAGGCCAAAAAGCATCAGAAATATCGCTGCACATTCACACCCCGATTCGACTACAGCATCAAGGCAGACCTTTGGGCATTGGCCAGCTTCATCCCAAAACGCTGATGGCCGCCATTGCTCGACGCACTGCCTTGTTGATGGAATTTCATGCCGGCCAAACCGACTGGGGCGCAGCAGCACGGCACATCATCCACGTGAGCGAACGCTTGACAGACACCCGTGAACTGCATTGGTTTGACTGGACGCGCTATTCCAGCCGCCAGCAGCAGGAGATGACACTAGGTGGTGTGCTTGGCCGCTGGACATTGCACGGCGACGAAGACACCCTGTCTCAAATTCAGCCCTGGCTGTGGCTAGGTCAGTGGTTGCACGTCGGGAAAAACGCCACCATGGGACTCGGTGGGTATAGGCTTCACGCACAAGAATTAAATCAAAAGGTAAAACAGCATGAAGTTACTACTCATTGATAATTATGACAGTTTTACCTATAACATCGTTCAGTATTTTGGCGAGTTGGGCGCGCAGGTCACAGTAGTACGCAATGACGAAATCACCCTACCAGAGATTGACAATTTGTTTCAAGCCGGCCAAATCGATCGGCTTGTAGTGTCACCAGGCCCGTGTTCTCCGACAGAGGCTGGTATTTCGGTCGCTGCCATTTCGTATTTTGCAGGCAAGTTGCCTATTTTGGGCGTGTGTCTGGGCCATCAAGCTATTGGCGCAGCATTCGGTGGAAAAATTATTCATGCACAGCAGTTGATGCACGGCAAAACCAGCGTCATCACAACCACACAAGAGGGCGTGTTTTCAGGGCTACCAGAAAAGTTCACAGTGAACCGCTACCACTCTCTGTCGATTGATCGTGCCACTTGTCCCCCATGTTTGAAAGTGACCGCTTGGACTGACGATAACGAAATTATGGGTGTGAAACACACCAGCCACGATATTGAAGGCGTGCAGTTTCACCCCGAGAGCATTCTTACCGAATACGGTTATGCAATGCTGGAGAACTTTCTGAAACTCAACTTTAACGTGAAAGAACAAATAAAACAATAGCAATGTATCCTTATCCCATAAGGGCTACAGGCACTTTTTATGGGTAAAAAATTCTTTTATCATTCGGGGTGGCCAGGATGCCATGACAGTTAGGATATGGTCAACAATATCATTAGAACGTCACCTTTCTAAAACATGATTAATTCTTTATCTTCCTCTGATATCTGGGCTGACGTTCTGTCGGTTCGTGCCAACCGTCCACTTATCCATAGTATTACCAATATGGTGGTGATGAATTTCAATGCCAATGTACTTTTGGCCATGGGGGCATCCCCTGTTATGGCGCACGCACATGAAGAAGTGGTTGATATGGCTGGCATTGCGAATGCCTTGGTGCTCAATATAGGCACTCTTGATCCGTATTGGATTGAGAGCATGCGTTTGGCACTTGAGATAGCTGACAGACGAGGTATCAAAACCGTTCTTGATCCAGTAGGCGCAGGCGCTACACGCTATCGAAATCAGAGTATTTCCATTCTTTTAACGCAAGCGATGCCATCGGTCATTCGAGGCAATGCATCTGAAATCATGAGTGTGGCAGGCAGTGCGGTGCAAACACGCGGCGTTGATAGTGCTCACGGCGTGCCAGATGCACTTCAAGCAGCTCATGATCTGGCCGTGCGCATCCAGGGTGTTGTTTGTGTGAGCGGCCCTGTTGATCATGTCATGGATGACAAGGGTCGCCACGCAAGTTTGTCAAACGGTCATGAATGGATGACGCGAATCACCGGCGTGGGTTGTTCGGCTTCCGCCTTGGTGGGTGCTTTTTGTGCAGTACAGCCAGATGCCTGGCGTGCTACCGTCTCGGCCATGGCTTATTTGGGCGTGGCGGGTGAAGTGGCAGCGCAGAATATACAAGCGCAGGGATTGGGTGTGGGCAGTCTGCAAATGGCATTGTTGGATCAGTTGCAGTTGCTCAAATTATCAAGATTCGAGCGTCATCTCAAAATCGCTATGGGCGAATAAGGACAGACCTCCCCGATTATCGGACAGCGTTATGTGAAGTCAATTCAAAAAAGCCAATGCGCCATATTTTATAAGTCACCCGTGCTGGCATCCTTGATAAAATATAGCGTAACTTGTTTATTTACATACTTTATTTATATTACAAAGAATAATACATCTCAAACTCAATCGGATGTGTGGCCATGCGCAGACGTGTGACCTCACCCATTTTGAGTTCAATGTAGGCATCGAGCATGGTGTCGGTGAACACGCCCCCCTTGGTCAGAAAGCTACGGTCGGCTTCCAGGCAATCGATCGCTTGATCAAGGCTGTGGCACACGGTGGGAATCAAAGCGTTTTCTTCGGGTGGCAGGTGGTAGAGGTCTTTGGTAGCAGCCTCGCCTGGGTGAATTTTGTTTTCGACACCATCCAGCCCAGCCATCAACAGTGCTGAAAAGCCAAGGTAAGGATTCATCAGAGGATCGGGAAAGCGTGCCTCAATGCGCCGTGCCTTGGGGTTGGCCACATAGGGAATGCGGATGGATGCAGAGCGATTTTTGGCAGAGTAAGCCAGCTTCACCGGGGCTTCATAGCCTGGCACCAAGCGCTTGTAACTGTTGGTACCGGGGTTGGTGATGGCGTTGAGCGCCCGGGCATGTTTGATGATCCCACCAATGTAATAAAGCGCAAAATCGCTCAAACCAGCGTAGCCGTCACCGGCAAACAGGTTTTTGCCGTCTTTCCAGATGGACTGGTGCACATGCATGCCGCTGCCGTTATCGCCTACGATAGGCTTGGGCATGAAGGTCGCAGTTTTGCCATAAGCATTGGCCACGTTTTGAACCACATACTTGAGCACTTGCGTCCAGTCTGCCCGCTCAACGAGTGTGCTAAAGCGCGTGCCAATTTCGTTTTGGCCTGCACCTGCGACTTCGTGGTGGAACACTTCTACAGGAATGCCCAATGACTCAAGAATCAACACCATTTCAGCGCGCATATCTTGCGTGCTATCGACCGGGGGGACAGGAAAGTAGCCACCTTTGACAGTAGGGCGATGTCCACGGTTGCCGTTTTCGAGCTTGGCACCGGAGTTCCAGGGGGCTTCGTACTCCTCAATTTTGAAGAATGTGCCAGACATGTCTGTGTTCCAGCGCACATTGTCAAAAATGAAAAATTCGGGTTCAGGCCCAAAAAAAGCGGTATCTCCGATGCCTGAAGCCTTCAAATAGGCTTCAGCACGGCGGGCAATGGAGCGAGGATCGCGATCGTATGCTTTGCCGTCACCCGGTTCAATCACATCGCAGCTCATGAACAGGGTGGTTTCTTCAAAAAACGGATCAATGTTGGCGGAATTAGGGTCAGGCATGAGTTGCATGTCTGAGGCTTCAATACCTTTCCAGCCGGCCACCGACGAGCCGTCAAAAGCGTGACCGTTGGTGAACTTATCTTCATCAAAATGTGAAACAGGCACGGTGACATGCTGTTCTTTGCCACGTGTATCGGTGAAACGAAAGTCAACAAACTTGACCTCGTTGTCTTTCACCATTTTTATGACATCTGCGACGGTTTTGACCATCAAATACTCCTGGTAGGGTTACTGTTGAAAAAAGACTGACTAAAAATAAACGCAGTTTCTATGCCAGACCGCACAAATTTGCACGAATCAAGACAGGTCTCTATTTTGCACTGACTCAAGGCTTGCACAAAAATAGTTGTGACATTGACAGTAACAGACATTCCCGGAATGGCCAATTGGTTATCAATTGATTTAATTTATATATAAATCAATGATTTATAGTTGATGGAAATTTGTTATCCGTGATATCTGAATAATGAAGTTTCTGATGTGATGCACCAAAACCATGCCATTCACGCTGCACGTCAAGATCAGGGTTGCACCAATTCAGTGACTACCGAAATTGAGCAAATTCAAACCCGATCCGACTGATGGGACTCTTCATGGAAATAGCCAACCAAGCCGCGCCACATCACTCACCTAGGTTCGATAAGGCTATCCACCAGAGCCAGAAATATATCGCGATGAATGCGCATTTTTACGCCCTGCGTTGAAGTGCCATGTCCACCCCCCGATTGGCCAGTTGATCTGCTCGTTCGTTGCCCGGATTTCCGGTATGCCCGCGTACCCAGCGCCAATCAATGTTGTGCTTACCCGCGTTAACCAAAGCATCCAGTTTTTGCCATAAATCGACGTTTTTCACAGGTGCTTTGGCTGCTGTTTTCCAACCGCGTGCTTTCCAGCCTGGCAGCCATTCAGTCATGCCCTTGAGGACATACTGGCTATCCACATGCAAAGTCACTTGACTGGGGTATTGCAGGGTAGTCAGCGCTTCAATCACCGCCGTCATTTCCATGCGGTTGTTGGTGGTGACTCGTTCGCCGCCAAACAGTTCTTTGTCTGAGTCGGCAAATTTGAGCCAGGCTCCCCAGCCTCCCGGGCCAGGGTTGCCCTTGCAAGCCCCGTCGGTAAAAATTTCAACAGCATTCAAAGTGTCTCTCCAGTCTTAAAATTATGAATCATTTTGGCTTCCAGCCCTTGACTGGCTTGCGTTTTTAGCTATTGAAGCTGCAGCAACCGCCAATCGTACCGCAGGCTTCCACAGGGGAGTATGCAGCGTCATGCCACGCACACGCTTGATGGCAATAAACATATACACCGAACCCAAAATCGGCCACCATCGCTCACCTGCGGCATCCATCCAGGAAAATTTTTGTAACAAAGTTTGGCTTAAAAATGCAGGACGGTAGCAGCCAAATTGCTCTGATGCAATGTCAAGATTGAGCAGACCCAGCCAATCACGCAACCTCAGATAGCCAATAAATTCACCTGAATCGGGCAAAAACATGCGCTCCACGCCAAAGCGGCGGTAAAGATGCGTCCGACGTTGGCGCATGCCCCACAAGCTGACAGGATTCAAGCCCGTGATGATCAGGCGGCCTTCAGGCACCAGCACGCGTGCAACTTCACGCAGCACACCGTGAGGATTGGCTGCCATTTCCAGCGTATGTGGCAACACCACCAAATCCAGACTGTTGACCGGAAAAGGCAGGGCTGAAAAATCAGTCACCAACGCCACATTCGGCTCTGTTTTGACCACAAACTCCGAAGCCAACCAGCGGTGTGCGATGCGGTTGGCCTGTAGTGCATGGAGTTGCGGCAAACCCAACTGCAGGGCATGAAAGCCAAACGCATTGACCACAGCAGTATCCACATGTGCTTGCTCCCAAGCCAGCATGTACTTCCCCGGAGGTGTTGTCAGCCATTGCTGCATCCCTATAATTTGATCAAACATGAAACTGGTTCCACTTTCTGCCTTTACCGACAACTACATCTGGATGCTGCACGACGACCTGCGTGCGGTGGTGGTTGACCCTGGAGATGCACGAGTGGTTTTGGATGCCATCGGGCGCTTAAGGGTCCAACTCGAAGCGATTCTAGTCACGCATCATCACAGCGACCACACAGCAGGTGTAGCCGTTTTGCAGAATGCCACCGGTGCCCAGGTCTTTGGCCCCCTGTCTGAACGTCTGCCTGAGCCTGTCACTCGCTTGAACGACGGGGCTGTCATCCCCTTCATGGGAGGCCGCTTTGACGTGCTGCATGTGCCAGGTCACACCGCAGGTCATCTGGCTTATGTTTGGTATCTTTTGGACCATGCCCCTGTCTTGTTTTGTGGCGACACTTTGTTCAGCGGGGGGTGTGGCCGTTTGTTTGAGGGCACTCCTCTGCAAATGCTGGCCTCACTCATACGCCTGACTCATCTGCCCGATGTCACCCGTGTCTGTTGCGCCCACGAATACACACTTGACTGCTTGCGTTTTGCCCAAACGGTCGAGCCTGACAATCTGGCGCTACAAGCGTACCTGGAGCGCGCACAACACCTGCGCCAACAAGGGCAGCCCACCCTGCCTTCAACCATCGCCCTGGAAAAAGCCGTGAACCCCTTTTTACGAACGCATCTTGCCCCTGTAGCGACAGCCGTTCGCCGCTTTGATGCTCGTGCCTGTGATTCACTTGGAGTTTTTGCCGTGCTACGAAACTGGAAAGATCAATTTTGAAACATTTTGCCCTGACAACACTTGTCATCCTGGTCTTGGTGGGTTGTGCTGGCACAGTATCACTCAAGCCAGATGCCAGCACCACACCTTTGGTCAAAATCAATGAAGTGGAAAGACCCGCTGTCACGCCCACGGTGATGCCGGTGACCATCCCTAACCCTGCTGGCGGACTCAAACCCTTGACGACGACATCACTTGGTATAAACCTTGTACACCCCTTGAGAACACCTCAGGACATTTGGGACCGCATTCGTCGTGGTTTTGCCATGCCTGACCTGGATTCTGAACTGGTGCGCGATCGCGAATTGTGGTACAGCAGCCGGCCTGACTATGTGGATCGCATGACAGAGCGTGGCCGCAAGTATTTGTTTTATATTGTAGAAGAGCTAGAGCGACGCAATATGCCCAGTGAACTTGTCCTGTTGCCGTTCATTGAAAGCGCCTTTAACCCGCAGGCCATTTCAAGCGCCAAGGCTGCTGGAATATGGCAGTTCATGCCGGCTACAGGCAGAAATTTTGACTTAAAACAAAACATGTTCAAGGATGACCGACGTGATGTGTTGGCATCCACCCGAGCCGCGCTTGATTATTTGCAAAAACTCTACGACATGTTTGGCGACTGGCACTTGGCGCTGGCCGCTTACAACTGGGGAGAGGGTCGCGTCCAGCGTGCCGTCAACAATGCACGAAAAGCTGGCCTGAGCACGGCCTACGCGGATTTGCCCATGCCCATGGAAACACGTTTTTACGTTCCAAAACTCCAGGCTGTCAAAAATATTATTGCCAATCCAGAAAATTTCAGAATCACACTGCCTGACATTCAAAATCACCCCTTTTTTCAGACGGTTGAGATTGACCGCGACATGGATGTCAGCGTAGCAGCCAGTCTGGCCGAGATATCGCTCAGTGATTTTCGATCGCTCAACCCCAGCAATACCAAGCCCGTGTTGTTAGCGGCCGGCAAAGCACAAATTTTGCTACCTTGGGACAATGCAGAGCTTTTTCAGGGCAATCTTGAAGCCTTTAGGGGCAACAGGCTGGCAAGCTGGACAGCCTGGACTGCGCCTATCACCCTCAATGTAGCCGATGCTGCCCGGCGTGTGGGCATGACTGAGGATGAACTGCGCCGAATGAACCAAATTCCACCGCGCATGAAAATCAAGGCTGGCTCCACCCTGTTGGTCCATCGATCGAGTGAATTCAACAGCGATGTGACCGAGCGCGTAGCCGACAACGGCTACCTGGCATTCGCCCCCGAGACAGTTCTACGCAAAACCCAGGTCAAAGCCGGCAAAAAAGACACAGTGACCCGCTTTGCACTGCGCTATCGTGTCAGTACAGCCCAAGTGGCAGACTGGAACAACGTCAGTGCATCGGCCGCTTTCAAGCGAGGTCAAAAAGTAGTGTTGTATCTGCCCGCCCAAGCCGAACGCGCGGCCAGAATTAACGTGATCAAAAAAAGGGGGGTAGTAAAGAAAATCGTGGCAGAAAAAACCATTCGACTCAAAAAACAGCGCCGGTTAGCGTACCAAGGCCCAAAGGGATAACGCGAATCCCTGATAAATGATGTTGAGAAGCCATCTTGGCCGCCTACAAGGAGACGAGTTTGGCGAATGTGCTCGCCCATTTTTACTATCAAAAAAATAGCTAACTACGCAAGCAGGACGGGCGCTAGAGGCCGATTTGTTATACAAAAAAACTCACTCAAGTTCGTGCAGCTTGACAAGAAAACATTGCCGCCTCCACATCACTTTGATCATCATGACTGGAAAGATGGATATGTTTTACTGTGGTGGCAGGTGCAGACGTTCCACATCGCAGCGTCCGCTTGCCGCCGTCACCTGCAACAACTGTTCGGTCATCTTTGAATTGACCCAGTCCCATTTGAAACGCCATGACCAACACCCCGTGGTGCCTGGTGTATTCATGCGATGGGAAGAATCGAGGCCTAGCACATCTTGAAACTGACACATTGATATGCGTGCTACTGAAAACGCGGCTGCTCGTAACATGGCCCAGTGGATATCGTGACAGGTGGTTGCCAGGTAGTGAGCAGCCAGGGCGCGTTCATGCGCGCTGCAGGTTTGCCACCAACCTTGCACGGTATCGTTGTCGTGCGTTCCGGTATAGACCACTGTGTCAGGCTCAAAGTTGTGCGGTAAAAAAGTGTGCTTTGCATCGCCGGAAAAGGCAAACTGCAAAACACGCATGCCCGGAAAACCTGTGCGTTCGCGCAGGGCGTCCACCTCGGGTGTGATGATGCCCAAGTCTTCAGCAATGATGGGCAAGACACCGAGCGCTTTGGTCAAGGCAGCAAACAGGGCATCGCCCGGCCCTGTTTGCCAGCGTCCTTTGACAGCCGTAGGTTCTGTGGCCAGAATTTCCCAATAATCAACAAACCCGCGAAAGTGATCAATACGCAGCACATCCGAGATATCCAGTTGACGCTTGACACGTGCAATCCACCATCGGTAGCCATCAACTTTCATGGCAGCCCAGTCGTACAGAGGATTGCCCCAGCGCTGACCGGTGGCCGAGAAAAAATCAGGCGGCACACCTGCAACAACACGGGGATGACCGGCGGCATCGAGCAAATAAAGGTCGGGCCGCGCCCAGCAGTCAGCACTGTGGTGCGCTACAAAAATGGGCAAATCTCCGACAAGCAGTACTGCTTTGGTGTGGGCATACGCCTTGAAGGCACGCCATTGCACATCAAACTGCCACTGCACAAATGACCAGAAAGCAATGTCATCGGCACACTCCAACCGTACCTGCGCCAAGGCAGAAGGCTCGCGCAGCGCCAGCATTTCAGGCCAATCTGGCCACAGTGCAGGACTGTAAATTTGATTGATGGCCATAAACAAGGTGTAGTCATCCAGCCAGTCATGCTCTGCTTTGGTCCAGTCTGCCAACGCCTGCTTCTCTTTTGGTGTGGCATAGCGCAAAAAACCGTCGAAGGCTTCACGCAGCCTGGCCATCCGCCATAGCGTTACCAGCGGGTAATTGATCCGTCTGTCGTCAAACTCAGCCTGTAATGACTTTGCATCTATCCAGCCCTGTGATTGCATTGGCTCAAACGCCACCAGCAAGGGGTTACCCGCAAAGGCTGATATACCCATGTAGGGAGAATAGCCCGACCCCACCGGCCCCAAAGGCAAGGTTTGCCACAAAGTTTGACCCGCCGTGTGCAACCAGTCAATAAAATAATACGCATTCGGCCCCAAATCGCCCGATCCATGTGGACCTGGAAGAGAGGTAGGATGCAACACCACGCCAGAGCGACGCTGCTTAAAAAAAGAGTTCATCTTGGAGCACATCGATAAGGGTAAAGAAAGGTGTTCATAGCCACAGCCATCACCACCATCAAGTACAAAGCCGCTGATACAGTGCCTTGTACTGTATGGCAGCATGTTCCCAACCCAGGTTTTGGCTCATGGCACACTCGCTCACACGTCGCCATTCGTACCTGCGTGCATACAAGGCAAATGCACGGCAAATAGCCCGATCAAGCGATTGCGTCGTAAATTCATCAAACACAAACCCATTGGCCATGCCATTAGCCAAGTCTTTAAGGGAGCTGTCCACCACGGTATCCGCCAATCCGCCTACACGGTGAACCAAGGGCAGGCTACCATACTTCAGCCCATACATTTGTGTCAAACCACAAGGTTCAAAACGTGAAGGCACCAAGGTGACATCGGTGGCAGCAAAAATACGGTGTGCATTGGCCTCATCGTAACCAATACGGACGGATACCGCCTTGGGGTACATGATTGCTCGTTCACAAAAAGCAGCCTCAAGCCAGGCCTCACCCGTTCCCAACACCACCAACTGACCGCCTCGGCTCAAAATCGTATCCAGAACACTGAGCACCAAATACAGACCTTTTTGCTCCGTCAAGCGGCTGACAATGCCAAACATCAGTGCATCGGCCTGCAACGCCAACCCGGATTCTTTTTGGAATTCAGCCTTGCAAAGCGCCTTGTCAAAGGGCTTCTGGACATCGTAATGAAAAGGAATGTGAGGGTCATGGGCAGGATCCCACACAGCATCATCCACAGCATTGAGAATTCCGGTGAGCGCGCCAGAGCGCGTGCGCAACAGGCCGTCCAGCCCACATCCTTGCACGGACGTTTGAATTTCACGCGCATAGGTAGGACTGACTGTGGTGATGTGGTCCGCGTAAAACAGGCCCGCTTTCATGAACGACAACTTACCATGAAACTCTACACCATGAACATGAAAGGCTTCAAGCGGCAACCCAAGGTCAAAAAAATAACTCGGCGGAAATACACCTTGGTAAGAAAGGTTATGAACAGTAAAAACGTTGGCAATACGCTGTCCTTGGTGAGGCAGAAAAGCCATGTAGGCACACGTCAAACCTGCATGCCAGTCATGGCTATGCACCAGTTGGGGTTGCCAGTGAATGTCTAAGCCGTGTGCCAATTGCGCAGCCACCCAACCCAAGAGCGCAAAGCGCCGATGGTTGTCGCCGTGAGGCTGACGGTGTTCGTCTTCATAGGGCGTACCGTTACGGTGATACAAATGAGGTACGTCAATCACATAAGCAAACACATTGAGTGTGCCCAAACGACCATATCGCACGACCACGAGATCACCCCAAGGAGCATTGATTTGAGCCAATACTGTGGGAGTTTCCAAGTCGGCCAAAATGCTGGCAAAACCGGGCAACACCACACGTACATCACAGCCTTGTGCCTTTAATGCAGCAGGCAAAGCGCCCGCAATATCTGCCAGCCCACCGGTCTTGAGCAGGGGAAAAATTTCGGCACTGACTTGAAGAATATTCATAAAAAAGAGATAAAAATGGCAAAGATATCCACACTGTCATAGGCGGACACCGTGCAGGACTTTTCCAATCGAAAGAGTGCTGCTGCGAGGTTTTCAATGTCAAGGGAGCACTTGCATCAATGGCACCTTCATCCATCAGCCAATAGCTCAATTGAGGCATGAAATCACACAGTCGCACGGGTGGGGGTTCTATCAAAAAAGGTGCAGTCAGGTCGCCACGCTGGGGGCAGCCATGCCCGTGCGTGCCCTGATGCCTGCCGCCTGATCGGCCACAGTTACCAAATCAGCCAAGGTCTTCTGAACGGGCATGTCTTGCTGCGCCGGGTCTGCTTCGTAACGCTCCAGATAAAGCCGCAAGGTAGCACCATCTGTGCCTGTGCCTGACAACCTGAAAATAATGCGTGCGCCATCGTCAAAGATCAAACGAATGCCCTGATGTTTGGAACTGGTGCCATCGACCGGATCAAGGTAGGAAAAGTCATCGGCCAACACCACCGTCCGTGGGCCAAAACGCTGCGCTTGCAAGGTCGGCAGTTGGGCACGCACATCTGCCATCAGAGCGTTCGCTACATCCAGAGGAATGCCCTCGTAATCGTGTCTTGAATAATAGTTGCGTCCATACACACGCCAGTGTTCGCGCACCAAAGACTCTATTGAACGGCCTGTGGCTCCTTGCAAACTGAGCCAGAACAAAATAGCCCACAGCCCGTCTTTTTCGCGCACATGAGAAGAACCTGTGCCATAGCTTTCCTCGCCACACAAGGTCACCCGGCCAGCATCGAGCAGATTGCCAAAAAATTTCCAGCCAGTGGGTGTTTCAAAACAGTCAATGCCCAGTGCACTGGCCACCCGATCGACCGCTGCTGAGGTTGGCATGGAACGCGCCACGCCTGCCAAACCCTCCCGATAAGCAGGAATCAGACGTGCATGAGCCGTCAGCACCGCCAGGCTGTCTGAGGGAGAGACCACAAAATTGCGCCCCAGAATCATGTTGCGATCCGCATCGCCGTCCATCGCCGCACCACAATCAGGGGCATTGGCACTTGCCATGCAGGTCATCAGTTCTGTCGCATTCACAGGGTTGGGGTCAGGATGCAGTCCCCCAAAATCTTCCATCGGTATGGCATTGACCACGGTGCCCACCGGAGCACCCAACTCTGTTTCCAGAATGGCTTTGGCGTAGGGGCCGCCCACGGCGTTCATGGCATCCACACGCAGGGTAAAGCCACGCGCAAACATGCTGCGCAACAGATCAAAATCAAACAGGGAACGCATTGAGGCAGCATAATCTGCCACAGGATCAATCACATCCACCTGCATCTGTTCAATCCACTGCACACCTTGCTGGTCGATGGCCACATCGGGAGCATCGCTGCAACGCACTTGCACCAAGGTTTTTGTTCTGGCATAAACGGCTTCGGTTAAGGTCTCTGTGGCCGGTCCACCATTGCTCGCGTTGTACTTGATACCAAAATCACCCAGAGGCCCGCCGGGGTTGTGACTGGCGGAAAGCACCACGCCGCCAAAGGCCTGATGACGGCGAATGACTGCACTGACTGCCGGTGTTGACAAAATGCCGCCCTGGCCTAACAACACACGCCCAACGCCGTTGGCTGCTGCCATCTTCAAAATTGTCTGAACTGCTGCACGGTTATGAAAACGACCATCGCCGCCTAGCACCAGTGTTTGACCCCGTAGGTAGCGCCCGCCTGCCACACCCTTGTTCAAAACATCAAGCAACGCCTGAACAAAATTTTCAAGATACATGGGCTGCATGAACACAGTCGTTTTTTGGCGTAAACCCGATGTGCCCGGGCGCTGCCCCGTCAATGCCTGCGTAAAAATGGTCTGAATCGTCATGATGAAAAGTACCTACAGTTGATGTGACCTGTTGAGTTTTGCACCATTAAAACTCAAGACTGTTCAATGGAACTCCACTTTAGACACTCGAAGATTTTTTAAGCAAAAACAATGACTTGACGTAATCACAACTTTTCTACATTATTATTAAAAATCAACAAGATAGCTCTTGCAAAGGAGCTGAATGTCTAAAGTGGAGTTCAATGGAATTGAAAACAAAAAGAAAAGTGCAATACTCCACCCTGCTATTTTCACACTGTTTGAAAGAAGAACGGCCATGGATAACCCTGTTTCAAAAAGACAACTTTTTTGCATTGGCGACAACAAATGAGCGAATCAAAACCAGTGCCTGTATTTTCAGAACGGCTAACAACATGCAATGACGGCTTGGCGATGACACCAACTGATGGGTAGATAATTTCACCCTCATGCAAATCCCTTTTACAAAAATGCAAGGTGCCGGCAATGATTTTGTGGTGCTCAATGAAACCCAAACTCGCTATGGTTTGACTCCCGCTGGTTATCGGTTTTTGGCAGACCGTCATTTTGGCGTGGGGGCGGATCAAATTTTGACCGTGCGCCCATCGTACTCACCAACTATTGATTTTGAATACATCATTCACAATGCCAATGGTGACGAAGTGGAGCAATGTGGCAATGGTGCACGCTGCTTTGCCCGCTTTGTTCGTGATGCGGGTCTCACACAAAAAGACTGCATTCGTGTGCAAACCAAAAGTGGCGTGATTGAGCCGTTGCTCACACCTGACGACCGTGTGACCGTCAATATGGGCGCGCCTGTGTTTGAGTTGGCGCGCATTCCTTTTGTGCCTGGCAGCCTCTTGCCTCAGCCCAGCGGTTTATGGCAAAAATGGCCTCTAGCCCTTGATGGGACTGCGTTGACAGCTACTGCTTTAATAGCTGTTGTATCAATGGGCAACCCCCATGCCGTGCAGGTCGTGGACGATGTGGATACCGCCCCTGTGCTTCAACAGGGAAGCCTGATCGAACACCATGCCTGTTTTCCCAACAGGGTCAATGCTGGCTTTATGCAGGTACAAGACAATCAGCATATTCGATTGCGGGTGTTTGAACGTGGCGCAGGCGAAACATTGGCGTGCGGCACAGGCGCTTGTGCTGCAGTGGTGGCAGGTGTTCGCTTGGGGTTGCTGGATGCTGCGGTCGATGTTCAAATGCACGGTGGTGTTTTGAGCATTGCCTGGACGGGCGGCACAGCACCGGTGTATTTGACTGGCCCCGCCACCTTTGTTTTTCAGGGTCATATTGAAGTTCCTGCCCCTTTGTTTCAACCACCTTGATCACCATGCCCATTCCATCTTTAACCAATGATGCTATTGCCCTGATATTGGCCTCGCACGATGAACACCGCTTTTACAACGGCGCAGGCACCGACTTTCTGGTTCGCCTGGCTGATCTGGCAAGTGCTGCGCTGTCCAAATTGCGCTGTTCCTGACATTGCGGCTCACCATGACAAACCCCGATCCAGCGCCTGATGTTTTAGTGCAGCGTTACCTTGATCATGTGCGGTTTGAAAAAAGACTGGCCGATCGTACTGTCACGCTTTACACCCTGGATTTGGCCAAACTTCAGGCCAATGCGACACAAGCGGGTGTGCGCTTGACAGAGGTGCAAACCAGCCATGTTCGGCGCTGGGTGGCGCAGATGCACAGCAAAGCGCGCAGCGGTCGTGGCATTGCCCTGATTTTGTCGGGCTGGCGCGGGTTTTATACCTGGCTTGGCCGCGAAGGCCTGGTGGCTTGCAACCCTGTGTTGAATGTGCATGCACCCAAAGCCACCAAGCCCTTGCCTAAAGCCTTGAATGTGGACGATGCTGTGCAGTTGGCCAGATTTCACAGCGAAGTGACAGACCCCTGGCTCGATGCACGCGATGCTGCCATGGTGGAGATGCTGTATGGCGGCGGTTTGCGTCTGGCAGAGCTGACCGGACTGGATGTACAAGCCAGCAGCACAGCACGGGGTTGGGTAGATATGCAAAGTGCCCAAGCGCATGTTTTGGGAAAGGGCAGCAAACGTCGCATTGTTCCGGTGGGTTCCAAAGCGATTGAAGCTCTGCAAGCTTGGCTGGCCGTACGGAGCCAAGGTGTGCCAGCCGCAAAAGCCAATGTGCAAACAGCCTTGTTCATGGGGCGCAATGGCACACGTTTAACACCACAATCGATATGGCAACGTCTGAAAAAACGCAGCCTTCAGGCGGGGCTGGCTGCACCGGTTCACCCCCACATGCTGCGCCACTCCTTTGCCAGTCACATCTTGCAATCGAGCAGTGATCTTCGGGGTGTGCAAGAACTGCTCGGGCACGCCAACATCAGCACTACGCAAATTTACACACGCTTAGATTTTGGCCACCTTGCAAAAGCCTACGACGCTGCGCACCCACGCGCCCATCTCAAGCCTGGCAGTTCCAAATAGCCTTGAAGTGATGTGAAGCAGCCAACTTGGCCGCATACAAAGAGACGAGTTTTGCGAATGTGTTCTATTAAAAAAATAGCTAACTACGCAAGCAGGACGGGGGCTAGAGGCCAATTTGTTATACAAAAAAACTCACATCTGGGAGCGCGGGCATCTTGCCTACAAGTTACAGAAAATTCCACATTACTTTGAATCACACCCAGCTTCAGACCTGTGATCACAGGCTACACTGTTCATCAATATTGTTGGCACGGTATATAACTTATGAACACCATCAGTCAAGACACCCCCGCATTGGCATCAGAACTTGATCTTTTGCTCTTGCGCCACCACCAGGATCCCCACGCCCTGGTACAAATCCTGCGCGAGTGGCAGGCCATGCAGGGCTGGCTTTCACGCCCTGCGTTAAGCCAGATGGCCAAGACCTTGGGATTAACGCTGGCACACGTGGAAGGTGTGGCAGGTTTTTACCGTTTTTTTCATACGCAGCCTGTAGGCGAATACCGTGTGTTGTTCAGCGACAACATCACCGACCGCATGTTGGGCAGTGAGGCTTTGCTGCAAGACCTTTGCCGACGACTTAAGGTGGTGAAGGGGCAGACACGTGCAGATGGTCGGGTGAGCATCACCACCACATCCTGCACGGGGTTATGCGATCAGGGACCTGCCTTGTTGGTCAATCACCATCAGGTGGTCACCAAACTGACACCCTCGCGCATGGAACATCTGGCCGCACTCATTGAGCAACGGGTGCCCATTGCCCAATGGCCTGTTGAGTGGTCTCGTGTGGTCGATCAAATTCACCGTGCCGATGTCAAACTTGGAGAGCAGCCCACTCCAGGACAAGCGCTGTCTGCGGCTTCTGCACGGGGACCACTCGCCATCCTTGACGAACTCAAGCGCGCCAAGCTGCGCGGTCGCGGCGGTGCCGGGTATGCCACTGGCACCAAATGGCAGCTCTGCCGCAACGCCCCGGGACAATCGCATTATGTGGTGTGCAATGCCGACGAGGGCGAGCCGGGTACTTTCAAAGACCGTGTGTTGCTCAGCAGTTGCGCGGATGCCGTGGTGGAGGGTATGACCATTGCCGCGATGGTGGTGGGGGCACGCCAGGGTCTTATTTACTTGCGGGGAGAGTACCGTTATCTTTTGGATCATCTGGAATCGGTCTTGCAGCGCCGACGCGAACAGGGTTTGCTGGGCACAGCCATTCAGGGG
>CAIXMC010000106.1 GCA_903920405.1 uncultured beta proteobacterium | reverse complement strand
GAGTGGAGCCGCGAGCAGTCAAGCGGCGACCAAAAGGTCATGTGTTTTTAACGCAACCGCGAGCCGTACTCAAGGCGCAATTACAAGCGCAGCGGGATCTCAAAATGGCAGATGTTTTTGCTTAAAGTAGTGCCATTGGGGTTAGGGGGGATTTGGTTTTTGTGCTGCACACATCACTTTGAATCGCACCCACCCGGTGAGTCTTGTGCCTTCAGCCCTAGCCGCACCTGCAAAAACAGTTCACGATAAGCGCGGCCATGATGCACAGCCCCGTCGTTGTTAGGCTTGCGTGCCTGGCGAATCAGGGCGCGGAGTTGCTGGGTGTCTGTGCCAGGGTGATGCGCTATCCACTGGCTTACGGCTTGGTCATCAGCCAACAATCTGTCGCGCCAAAGTTCTGCCTGATGCAGTGCCTGGTTTTCAGCCACAAAGCCATTCACCTGATCGTCTAGGGCTGTCCGAACGGCGTCGATGGTTTTTGGCTCCAGCAAACGCATGAGCTTGCCAATAAATTGCAATTGTCGGCGTTTGCCTTCAAAGTTGGTGATGCGTTTGGCCTCTTGCAAAGCGTGCGTGAGCTTGTCAGGCAGAGTCAGGCGTGCCAACGCATCAGAGCGCAAAGTCAGCAGGGCAACCCCCAGCTTTTGCAGCTCGGTGCTTTCGCGTTTCTGGTCGGTTCGGCTTTGAGTGTCCGTACCTTTGAGCTGTGCTTTAAGCTCCAGATCGCGATCGCTGCCTTCGGGTACAAATTCACCGCGAACAAAATAGCCTTTTTTGAATTTTCTGGACATAGCCAAGTATCATAGCCGCCATGAATACGACACCTTCTCCCACTCCCACTCCCACCCCCGTCACTTTCCAGACATGCACACCCAAGGCCACATGGCCTGTCAATACGGATACACCTTTTAATGTAGGCTTTGCTTACAGCCGCTCTTTTTTTGAACAATTGGTCGATAGCGCATTACAACATGCCCGTCAACTCGGTGCTACCGATGCCGCAGCCCATGCCTCGGAAGGGGGTGGCCTGAGCGTATCGGTGCGAAAGGGTGAACTGGAAAACGTTGAACGCAACCGCGACAAGTCGCTGGGCATTACCGTCCATGTGGGTCAGCGCAGGGGCAATGCCAGCACGTCGGACTTTTCACAACAAGCCATTGAACAAACAGTTCAGGCGGCCTATGATATTGCTCGTTTTACGGCTGAAGACCCTTTTGCTGCATTGCCGGACGATGTCGATATTGCACCTGCCTCAGAGCATCGCACCGACCTGGAACTTTTTTTTCCGTGGAACATCACCAGCGAGCAGGCAACCTTGTTGGCATTCCAAACAGAAGATGCAGCTTTCAAAGTGGACAAGCGCATCACCAACAGTGAAGGCGCAAGCGTGTCAGCCCAGCAGTCCCACTTTTTCAGCGCCCACACGCATGGGTTTCGGGGCGGCTATGCCAGTTCGCGCCACTCAGTGTCAGTGTCGGTCATTGCCGGTGTGGCAGAGGCCATGCAGCGCGATGGCTGGTACAGCTCCCAACGCGATGCAAAAGACCTGGAAACGCCGGAGGCCATAGGCAGTTATGCAGCACAGCGGGCTTTGAACCGTCTGAACGCCCGCAAAATTGCCACGCTTGAATGCCCTGTTCTTTTTGAAGCTCCCCTGGCCGCGGGTTTGCTGGGCAGCTTTGTGCAGGCGGTCAGTGGCGGTGCGCTCTACCGTAAAAGTTCATTTTTGTTGAACTCGCTGGGCAAATCTGTTTTCCCCAAACACATAGACATCCATGAAGACCCGTTTATCAAGCGTGGCAAGGGCAGCTCACCATTTGACGACGAGGGCGTTCAGGTACATGCCCGCAGCGTAGTGGAAGCAGGCAAAGTGCAAGGCTATTTTCTGGGCAGTTATTCGGCACGAAAACTGGGCATGAAAACCACGGGCAATGCTGGTGGCTCTCACAATTTGACATTGACATCGCGCCTGACTTGTGTAAGTGACAATCTGGATGCCATGCTGGCGCGCCTGGACACAGGGCTTTTTGTGACAGAATTAATGGGCACCGGCGTGAATGCTGTCACGGGCGATTACTCACGAGGGGCGAGCGGTTTCTGGGTGGAAAAAGGCCGCATTGCTTTTCCGGTACAAGAAATCACCATTGCCGGCAATATGAAAACCATGTTCAAAAACATTGTGGCTGTGGGGGCGGACACCTATAACCACGGTGCAAAAACTGTGGGGTCGGTTTTGATCAAGAGAATGAAGGTGGCGGGAAGCTGATTTTGCTCTATAAACAATAGCTACCAACGCATACTCAGCAAGGGCTAGAGGCCTTTTTAACCATGAATCCTGGATACCTCAGTTGACCGCTTTATCTTCACTAAGGATGTGGTCAACCGTTATGAAAATTGATTCCAGAAGGTGTGCCTGCCTGACATCCTGACGGTTCATAGATAATGGATGTCATCATGATTGCTTTATGAATCATGATGTCTTTCTTTTGTGTTAGTACTTTGCCATTTTTTGGGTGATATCCAATGAACCCTACCCAGTCCACATATTTTGAACAAACTATTCTGCCACCCGAGTGTCATTACCGATGGCTTCCCGTCGTGGCATTGCAGCCCGACATGGTCATTGCGAGACCTGTTGCGGGGCTTTCGGGTGTCCTTGAAACCATGTACCTGGCCATCGGCTCCACCATCACCATCAGCACGATTGTGCAATTGATAACCAAAGGGGTGGAATGTGTTGCCGTGATGGTGCCGCCAGAGGAGGATTGGCAAGACGATGGTTCATCGGTCGCCAAGTTCGAGGCACGACTCCAGGAAATTTTTGGCACAGATCCCAGTGAGGCCTGCAAGGTGCTCATTAACGCACTGATGCTTGCAAGGCCCACACTATGATGAACGTCCAACACCCCATGGATGACATTAATGCCATATCCAAGATTCTTCCGCCATTTCCAAAAATCGTTCTGCAGTTGCTTGAACTGTTCCGTGAGGAAGATGCATCCATTGAACTGATGGCGCGATTGATTCGCAATGACCCCGTTTTGTCGGGTAATGTCTTGGCGATGGCCAATCACATTCGACGAATGCGCGTTCAGTCTGACTTGACAGACCCTTTTGGTGCAGTCTCCCTGATTGGGGTCAATCGCGTGCGAAAAATTGTCATCAGCACCGGAATGAACCGTTTCATCTCTACAGGGGCAGGCAGCGAATTCATCTTTCGCCACTCGCTTGCCGTAGCCATTACCACACAGGAGCTAGCGACAATGTGTGATGTGATGGTCGATGAAGCCTACATTGTTGGCATTTTGCATGATGTTGGCCAACTTTGCTTTCAAATACTTAATGCCAATGCTTTTCATGAGGCCTGTCAGCTATCCGTTGGTGACGGGCGAATTCTTGAAAGGGAAACAAAAATTTTTGGTGTCGATCATTGTCAAATGGGTGCGCGGCTTGCCAAACACTGGAACTTGCCAGATCATGTGGTATCAGCCATCCTCGCACATCACAATGACACCGTTGCCACCAGAAATTTGCAGGCAGTGGTTTGCTTGGGAGAAACCCTGGCGCGGGCATTGGATATACCCTCATCACCCCAAAACCGTGTCCTGAAAATCAACACGGCTGCGGTGGAGTTGATTGGCATCAAATGGGATAGCCCGGAGATGCTGGATTGTTACGGTCGTTGCAATGCGCGTTTTTTGCAGGCTACAAGCGATTTACGCCGTTACGGTGGCTAAGGATATGGTCAATAATAATAAGTTCCGCATTTGGCTCGTCAGATTTGGGCGCACTGCGTCGTTACAAATCGCTTATGTGGCTGGGCCACACCGCACGATTTGCGCCTAGCATTGCATCCCAACTCTGACGGCCAAATGCGGAACTTATTATTGACCATATCCTAAGTAAGGGTGTCACGGTTGATCTGTTT
>CAIXMC010000105.1 GCA_903920405.1 uncultured beta proteobacterium | reverse complement strand
TGCATCCTTTCGAAAATAAACGTTTAGTCCCTTCACTCTCAAATCCCCATAATCGCACTATTTTGCCCATGAAAGTATGCTGGGATAACCGGTCAAGCAGGTGGCGGCTGACCTTGCCGTGTTCAGCACGTATTGCACCAGGAGAGTTCTCACATCAGCACATCGCAGTCAGCAAGTGTCGATCACGCTGGCCAGCGCTGCCAGACTGTTCGAGCCGACAAGGTTGCGTTTACCATAGCTGACGCGCCAGTTCATCACCCAGTGACGCAGTTGTCGCTCTGCCAGTACTGCAAAGTTCAGTTTAAACGAGGATTTGGTTTCACTGGTATGCAAATCGTCTTCAAAAATTTCGGTAATAAGCTCATCGCTCTTTTGCATCAGTGTTTTTTGGTCAGCCTTGTTCTGAGCTACTGATAGTGCCTTGACGTTGCGGGACAATTCCCGCAGCTTGGCGAAAGTCTCAACGATCGAAATGGTTGCTTGCGTTGCTTGCGGACTCTTCAGTATGGTGGCGAGCATGTAAAGGCCTTTTTCGGTAAAGGCCTTTGGGTTGACGGTGGAGTGCTTGAGTTTGTCGAACTGGTGGAAATTTTCCACCAGTTCAGCCTTTTCGGCGTTCGACAACTCAACCAGATAGCCTATGGGAAATTTGTCAGGATTGTTGGCTACAGCCTTGTTAATATCCCTCGTCTCAACGCCATAAACGCTTGCCAGATCGCTGTCAAGTAATACGGTCACCCCCCCCTAATTTCAATAATAAACTCTTCCAAGTTTTCAATTTTTATGACATTATTCATATCAACTCGTCCTCTTTGTAGTCCTTTTGTGCAATTTGTCCGATTATTTCATCCCACCGCATGGGCGAAATTCCATTGCCAGGCCGCTTGGTCGTGACATTTTGATCTGTGAACACCTCCCCAGCTTGAATCGCCCGACTGGCCACCAGTGATTTTAGGGCCACTGGTTTGTTTCTGGCTTCACTGGGGGTTAGGCGTTTGATGCCATCACCTAGCGCCACTTCTATGTTGCGAATGGCGGTCACCATGGCTTTGAGTTCTGCCGGTTCCAGACTGGCCTTGTGGTCTGGGCCGGGCAGGTTGCGGTCTAGCGTAAAGTGCTTTTCGATGACGGTGGCGCCCATTGCGACAGCGGCAATGGCAACCTCAATACCCTGAGTGTGGTCAGAATAACCTACCGCAACGCCAAAGGCCGTATGAATGCTCTGCATGGCGCGCAGGTTGACTTCCGCCATCGGGGTTGGGTATTCACTGGTGCAGTGCAGCATGATAATCCTGGAGCGCGGTGTGCCAGCGTGTTCAAGGACGTCAATGGCCGCTTCAATTTCCCCCAGATTTGCCATGCCAGTGGAGATGATGACGGTTTTGCCAAACTGTCCAATATGGCGCAAATAGGGAAAATTGGTGATTTCACCGGATGGTATTTTGAAACGATCTTGGCCCAGGCGCACCAGCAGATTGACGCTCTCAATATCAAAACCGGTGGAAAAAAAACCGATGTTCCGAGTTGCACAGTGGGCGATGAGTGAATGATGCATCGCCTCGGTGAGTTCCAGCCGGCGCAGCATGGCGTGTTGCGATTCT
>CAIXMC010000104.1 GCA_903920405.1 uncultured beta proteobacterium | reverse complement strand
ACGGCTGCTCCACCACCGGCACCCTCGGCATCGGATTGGGTGCCATTCGCCGGCTTTCGTCGGAGTTCGACCTGTACACTGCGCCTGGTCAGGGTGTCGTAGTGTTGAGCCGCCTCTGGCGCAACGCGTTGCCTGTCACTCTGCCCGTGCTGACCGTCGGAGCAGTCTGCCTGCCGGTTCGCGGCGAACATGAGTGCGGCGATGCCTGGGCGATGAAGCAGAGCCAGAATACGACACTGCTGATGGTGGCCGACGGCCTGGGGCACGGACCTGATGCCGCCATCGCCGCCAACCGTGCGGTTGCAATTTTCCAAAAACAGGAGGGGCGCGGCCCGGCGGAACTGCTTGAACTCATCCATACCGCCTTGCACGGCAGTCGCGGCGCAGCGGTTGCAGTGGCCGAGGTGACACCGGGTCGGCGCTCTGTACGCTTCGCGGGGGTGGGTAATATTTCCGGGCTGATTATCACGGGGGAAACCAGCAGCAACATGCTTTCCCACGATGGCACCGCCGGGGTCTCTATCCGGAAAATTCAGGAGTTCACCTATGATTGGCCCGAAGGTGGCCTGCTCGTGCTGCACTCGGATGGGGTGGCCACGAGATGGTCGCTGCCGAATTATCCGGGTCTGGTGCGCAAGGATTCGGCGCTCATTGCCGCAGTGCTGTTCCGCGACTACGAGCGTCAGCGCGACGACAGCACCCTGCTGGTCGCCAAGGCCGCCGCGCAAAGGGAAAGGCCAAGCGCTTGACTGAAAGTTTTCTATGTCAAAAATTGTACAAAATTCGGCTCTAACCCGCTCTGGTATTGCATAGTTTGCTATGTTTTTTGAAATTATGAGGTAGGAAACTTATTGTGAATCACTTATGATGACCTCGCTGGCCCGAGTTGAAATTCGTTACGAACAGGATGTCGTCCATGCCCGGCAGCGGGCGCGGCTGATCGCCGAACAGTTGGGCTTTGACCGCCAGGATCAGACCCGCATCAGCACTGCCGTCTCGGAAATCGCCCGCAACGCCCACCAATACGGCCAAGGGGGCGAGGTGGAGTTCATGCTTAAGGCGACAGCCCATCCGCCCCGCTTCACCATTGCCGTGCGCGACCACGGGCCGGGCATTGCCGATCTCGACACCATCCTGCAAGGGCGCTACACCTCACGCACCGGCATGGGGCTGGGCATCGTCGGCAGCCGACGGCTGCTGGAATATTTTCACATCAACACCAAGCCTAGCCAAGGCACTACCGTCACGCTTGGCAAATCACTCCCGCTGAACGCTCCCGCGGTCACGCCAGTCGTGTTGCGCCGCATCGCTGACGCCCTGGCCGCCAACTACAGCGCATCGCCGATGGAAGAAATTCGTGCGCAAAACCAGGAGTTGGTCGTTGAAATGACCGAACGGAATCGAATCTCTGCGTTGTTGCTGGATCAGTCGAAACTGCTGCACCAAGAGGTTGTTGAACGCCGGAGCGCCCAACAGGAGCTGGAGGCGCTGAACAGAGAGCTGGAAGAGCGGGTGACAGCCGGAGTGAAGAAGGTGCGGGAAAAAGACCAAGCACTCATGCAGAATGAAAAACTGGCCTCTCTGGGACAGTTAGCGGCTGGCATAGTCCATGAGATCAACAATCCCATGGGGTACATCGCCAGCAACCTGAGCGTTCTGGGCAATTATTTCGACCAGATTGTCAGGTACGACCGGATCAGCCAGGAGGCAGTTGATGGCGAAGTGGCATCATCCGTTCGGGAGAGCATCGCGTCCAGCAGGAAGAATTTGGAAATAGAAGATATTCTGGAGGATGGTGTCAACCTGATCAGAGAGTCGCTGGTGGGAACGAAGCGAATCATGGAGATCGTCCGAAATTTAAAGAACTTTACCCGCACGGATAGTCTGAAGGGTGAAATGGTAGCCCTGACCTCCTGCCTGGAGAGCGCCCTGATCATCGCTCACAACGAATTGAAGTATGTGGCAACCATCCGCAAAGAGTATGAATCAACAGAGGAGGTTTTTTGCCACCCCGGCCAATTGTGCCAAGTCTTCCTCAACCTGCTGGTCAATGCCGGACAAGCTATCGTTTCGGAAAAGCTGGGAGAGATTGTGCTGAGGAGTTGGCATGACGAACTCTTCGCGTACGTCTCGGTGAGCGACACCGGGGATGGGATTCCGGAGGAGATTATGGAGCGGGTTTTCGATCCGTTCTTTACCACCAAGGAGACGGGAAAGGGGACCGGACTGGGACTCAGCATTTCCTCCGATATCATGAAAAATCATCTCGGAGAGCTTATGGTGGAGAGCACTGTGGGGGCCGGGACGATGTTCACGGTGAAGCTCCCTTTTCCGACGACGCAAACGCCCTGCGTCAACCAATGTTGATGCCGACCGAAAATTGACCCTGGTGTTTGATCCATACTGCCTGATTTTTAGGCAGTATAAAAAAGTGATCACCATGAAAATATTGAGAAATTAGGCGGCTATTCACAGTTGAGAAAAAAACAACCATCCTCCCTGGGGTAATTTTGAAACACCACAGAGAATAAACCCAAGCCCACTATGACACTCAACTGGAACGAGATCAAAACCCGTGCCGTGCAATTTGCGGCGGATTTTTCTGATGCGCAAAGCGAGCGGGAAGAAGCGCAAACGTTTTGGAATCATTTTTTCGAGATTTTTGGTATTGAGCGCAGGCGTGTTGCGGTGTTTGAGAGCAAGGTTAAAAAGCTCAATGACAACACTGGCTTTATCGATCTGCTGTGGCCTGGTGTGTTGCTGGTCGAGCATAAAAGTCTGGGTGAGCCACTGGCCATGGCGCAGGATCAGGCAGAAAACTATTTCATCAAGCTCAAGGAGGATGAGCATCCCCGCTTCATCCTGGTCTGCGATTTTCAAAACTTTTGGCTCAAAGACCTTGATTTGGGGTTTGAGCATCGGTTCACGCTGAAAGAACTGGCGCAAAACATTTCACTTTTTGGGTTTTTGCGCGGCCAGCAAATCACCCGTATTCGCCCTGATGACCCGATCAACGACCGTGCGGTCAAAAAACTTTCGCGCCTGCACAACGCCTTGCTTCAAGACGGTTTTGTCGGACACCCCTTGCAACTGCTTCTGGTGCGGCTTCTGTTTTGCATGTTTGCCGATAAAACAGGCTTGTTCGAGCCTGCGGGCCAGTTCACTGACTTGATTGAAAACGGCACTTTGGAGGATGGCAGCAATGTAGGCCCGGTGCTCAATCAGCTTTTTTGTGAGCTGGATACCAAAATTGAAGCACGCCAAAAGGCATTGCCGGGCTGGTTCAAAAACTATCCGTTCGTCAATGGCTACTTGTTTCAGGAAAAGATTCGTACCGCATGCTTTGATGCCGACATGCGCGAGCTGCTGCTAGACTGTTGTCACACCGATTGGGGACGTATTTCGCCAGCCATTTTTGGCTCCATGTTTCAGCACATCATGGATGCGGCAAGCAGCATCGACCATGCCGACATGCGCCGCGAATTGGGTGCTCACTACACCAGCGAAGACAACATTCAAAAGCTCATCGGCCCGCTGTTTCTTGATGAACTTCGGCTTGAGTTTGAGAGTATCAAAGGCAGTCAGAACAAGCTGTTTGAGTTTCAGAAAAAGCTGCGAAGTCTGCGTTTTCTTGACCCTGCCTGCGGCTGTGGCAATTTTCTGGTGATTACCTACCGTGAATTGCGCACGCTGGAACTTGACGTTTTGCGAGCGGTGCAGGGTTTTGGCACTCGCATTGCTGACTTGTTTGCCGCCATCAGCGTCAATGTTGACCAGTTCAGCGGCATCGAAATCGAAGAATTTCCGGCCCGTGTGGCGCAGGTCGCCATGTGGTTGGTGGACCACCAAATGAATTGCCAGGCCAGCGATGTGTTGCAGCAATGGTTTTTGCGCCTGCCGCTGCTGCAATCGGCCAATATCCGCATTGCCAATGCGCTGGATGTCGATTGGGCAGAATTTTGTCCGCCCGAGTCAACCAGTTTTATTCTGGGCAATCCTCCATTTATTGGCAAACAGTTCCAAAGCGATGCGCAAAAGCGCGATATGGAGCGTGTCGTGGCGGGCACCACGATCGATCGCGGCGGCTTGCTGGATTACGTGGCAGCCTGGTACATCAAGGCCACCCAATACCTGACCGCTGCCGGTGCAGCCAGCGCCAGTGACCGAAAGCGTGAATTTACCGACGCTGCATTTGCGACGGCCAAAACGGTCGATATTTTTGATGACAGTGCGGTCACCGGTGCCAAAAGTGCATTGTCCGTAGCGAATGATATTTTTGAGTTGGCCGAGCGTCAAAATCTGGCGGCACGCGAAAAAGTTCGCATCGCTTTCGTCAGCACCAGCAGCATCTGCCAAGGCGAGCAGGTGGGCGTGCTGTGGAGCTGGATGCTCAAAGAAGGCATCGCCATCGAATTTGCCCACCGCACTTTCAAGTGGAGCAATGAAGCCTCGGGCAATGCGGCAGTGCATTGCGTCATTGTCGGATTTGGTCTGGCCAGTCGGGTGGAACGGCTCAAAACCCGCCGCTTGTTTGATTATGAAGAGGTCAATGGCGTGCCGCATGAACTCAGTGTGAAACAGTTGAATCCCTATCTGGTTGATGCTGTCAATGTGGTATTGCCCAATCGAAGACAGCCAATTTGCGATGTGCCAGCGATTGTGTTTGGCTCCATGCCCAATGACGGCGGTCATTTGTTGTTGAACAGTGACGAAAAATCAGCCTTGCTTGCTATAGAGCCGGGGTCTGAAAAATGGCTGCATCCATTTTTGGGTGCCAAAGAGTTCATCAACCAAGTTCCGCGCTGGTGTTTGTGGCTCAAGGACTGCCCACCCAATGTGCTGAGCCAACTCCCGCATGTCAAAAAACGGGTGATGGCCGTCAAGGCGCATCGCCTGGCTTCATCACGTGAAAGCACCCGCAGATTGGCCAGTTCGCCCAGTCTATTTGGTGAGATTCGTCAGCCCAATATCCCCTATTTATTGATACCCTGTGTTTCATCGGAGCGACGCAAATTTATTCCCATCGGTTTTTTTCCACCTGAGACTATCGCCAGTGATGCCACTTTGGTGGTGCCCGATGCCACGCCGTATCATTTTGGCATTTTGTCAAGCACCATGCACATGGCCTGGATGCGCTACACCTGTGGCAGGTTAAAAAGTGATTTTCGCTACTCTGCCGGTATCGTCTATAACAATTTCCCTTGGCCTGAATTTAAGCCAAAAAGGCGTGCAAGCGGCGTGGATACTGCACAAGTAGCTATTGATAAAGTAGCGGATGCTGCGCGGGCAGTGCTTAATGCGCGTGCGGTACATGCAGCAGCCAGCTTGGCAGAGATGTATGGCGACACCATGCCCGAAAATCTGCAGGCAGCGCACAAAGCCCTCGACAAAGCGGTTGACGCGGCCTACGGCTTCAAGTCCAGTGCTAAAACATGCGATGCTGACCGTGTGGCTTATCTGTTTGACTGTTACGCCGCGCTGGTGCTGCGCATTGCGCCAGAGACACCAAAAACACAAAGCGCAGCCAGCGAAACTCCTTAGGATAGGGTCAGTCATAATTCCATTCGTTTCGACCGATCACATCTCTTTGAATCGCGCCTATCTTCAATATCATCAACCCTCACAAATTTTTAAGCAAGTCCTCCATGGATTTTGCTGTATCCCAGTCAGTTCTCTCAGAATCGAGAAGGAATTTAACCAACCGTTTGAAACTTACTCTATGGGCCCTGTGGCTTTCAAGCGAGAAATACTGATGGAGGTCTTCTTCGCCGAGCTGTAGTAACGAACGGGGAGGATGTGCTTGCTGCAAATTGTTTTGTACAAAGGCATCCACGATGGAGCAATGTTGGTAAACTGATTTTTCGCTTAATCCAGCCTTGGCCAGACTCTTGTGAAAATCGATCATTATCTTGCGATTACCGTCAACGATAGCCTTGGATTCAATCGATTCATCATATTCCAGTGATGTGATCAGTCCATTAAGTTCAGTGGCTTTTCTCAAATCCTGCATTAAATTTCTGCGAATGCCACTGCCGAAGCTAATGGAATAAGCTGAAATCAATCCATCGTAAATTATCTTACCCTCAAATGGCAACAGCACAGCATTTATCAAAACCGGAGGGGGAGGATGGAGACAATCCTCTAGGGCGCTGACAATGCCGATAACTCCGTATGCGACAGGTTGGTTCGATTGCAATAGAAAAATGGAGTGTTTTTTCAGATGGCGCATGACGTAAAAATTACCTGACACACGCAAAATCCAACTTGTAGCAAGGGCAATGTCACGCTCAGTGAGTCCGTCTGGATTGTTTTCAATAAAACCCTGTAAGTAATCAGGTGATTCCCACAAGGCATTTCTGATTTTCAATGCATCTCGTACGTCGACACCGTTAATAAGTGGTTCTTTTGGAAAATCGGCAACCAAGTTTGTCTGACCATTGACATAACTCAACAACGACCACCAGATTCTATAAAACCGTTCGCATTCGTCAGGGGATAGGTTCATGATTGATGACCCAAAGATTGAAGAGCCGGGACATAGGGGATCAAGCCTTGTGCAAACGCCTGCTGTTGGGCTTCAAGTGGCATCATGCGAATATCAACATAAAACCCATTGACCTTCAGCATCCATATCATGCTGTTGCTTTCCATTTTGCTTGGCAATGTCCACTTATGGGAGAAAAAATCTATTTTAAGCAGATTCCTGATTTCCTTGGACTTGATCTGGCCTGTACTTTCTGCCACGCCAAAAAAATCATAAATAAACTTCGGTTTGCAATGTAGGGATTGCGACTGATCGAAGAGAAAGTTGGCCGACCCGACCGCATGCACCAAGCCTGCTGCCCAGGAACCATCCTTACCCTTTAGCAACGGCGATGGACGTTTTCTGGCGAGGACACCAGCAGCCTTGTGGATCATCTGGCGGTACTCTTCGTTGAGATGATTGGTGCAGAAAGCATCGGTAAGGGTTGTGATGGAAGAATATTTCTCTTCCATCATTTTCGGTATCTGGTGAGACATGAGAACTGAGGTCATGATGTGAGTGTGGGTGAGTTAGGATGCCATGCGGGTCGATGATCTAAACATCAGTATTTCATCACCTTGCTCTGTGGCCATCGTCTTATGACAACCAGTGTGATAGCACTCGCTGGAGATCATCGAACGCCACCGGCTTGGGCATGAAGTCATCCATGCCGGCATCATGGCAGCGCTTGCGATCTTCTTCAAAAGCACTCGCAGTCAAGGCGATGATGGTCATGGGTATTCGGCCCGTCTCTTTCTCCCATGAACGAATATGCCGTGTTGCGGTATATCCGTCCATGATGGGCATTTGGACATCCATCAGCACAATATCCGGTGGTGTCGGATTTTGTGTCATCCTCGTGACGGCTTGTTCTCCGTTTTCGGCGATTTCCACATTGAGTCCAAGCCGCTCCAGTAGAAAAGAAATGACCTTTTGGTTGGTCGGGTTGTCTTCCACGACGAGAACAGTTCCAACAAAAGTGGTAAGAGATTTCTGCGAATCTGGTTCATGCAGACTATTCTGTGTTGCCATGTGGGTATTTTCCAATACCAATGACACACGAACCTGGAACCAGAATCTCGTACCTTGCCCCAAGGTACTTTCGACACCCGCAGTGCCGTTCATCAATTTGGCGAAACTGCTGACAATCGACAGGCCCAGACCTGTACCGCCGTATTTTCGCGTTGTCGAACTGTCTGCCTGTGAGAAAGGCTGGAACAACAACGGCAACTTGTCTTCAGGAATGCCCGGGCCTGTGTCGATCACAGAAAACTCAAGTAGCGCAGAATCTTTGTTGCGGGAAACTTCTTTGGCTTCAATCGAAACCCTGCCTTGAGAGGTGAACTTGATAGCGTTGCTCACGTAGTTCGAGACCATCTGGCGCAGGCGATTGACATCTCCGACATAAAGTGGGCGCTCAGATCCATCCCCGGCTACATCAATAGGGAGATTTTTGGTATGGGCAGCCTTGCTAAATAATGCCTTGACTTCATGCAATACCTGAGAGGGACTAAAGGCCACTGTCTCAAGCTGTAATTTGCCAGCTTCCACTTTGGAAAGATCGAGAATATCATTGAGAATATTCAATAGGATATGACCTGAATCGAGAATGACGCGAGCGTAATCAATGCATTCAGATTTGGAAACCTCCGGCGTGAGCAACATTTGCGCCATACCGAGAATGCCATTCATAGGCGTGCGAATTTCATGACTCATGGTGGCCAGGAAGCGGCTTTTGGCGATATTGGCGGCTTCAGCCGCAAGTTTGGCATCGTGCAATTGCTGCTCAATCTGCTTGCGTGAGGAAATATCCGACCCTACGCCCCGATACCCCATAAAACAGTGATTCCTGTCGAAATATGGAACGCCGCTGATACTTAACCAGCGACCACCAAATTCCTGGCCCATCCGGTATTCAAAATCCCGGAAGGGTTCGCGTTGATTCATGCGAGCACTGAGGTCATCCCACAACGCTTTCAATTCTGGAACATGATTCAGACTGACAATTTCACCGCTTTGGCGACCCAGAAAATTTTCCGGAGATGATCCCAACACGGTTTCAGCGTTTTCAGAGAAAGAACTGAAGCGCAAATGGGCATCCATTTCCCAGAACCAGTCGGAGGATGCCTTGGAGTAATCCCTGAACCGCAGCTCACTTTCCTGCAACAATTGCGAAGCATGCTCTCGCGCTTCGTTAGATCGAAGTTTGGCCACGCCCACACCGATGTTGTCGGCAAGCTGAGTGAGCAAATGAATCTCGTCATCGAAGAAGCCATCGACTTCGGCTGAGTACACCATCAACGCCCCATAAATTTCGTGATCACTGATGATGGGGAAGGCAGCAGAGGATGCATATCCACGTTGCAAGGCATGTTCGCGCCACAGTGCAAACTCGGTGTGGTTCGCGATATCGCGGACACAACAGGGTTGGCGTTCACGGATGGCTCGTCCGGTTGGTCCACGACCCCGTTCGCAATCTTCCCAGGTGATATGGCCCGAAGTGAGGTAACCTTCCTCGAAACCTGCCTGTGCAATCGGCATCACAGTCTTGGCCGGATCATGCTGGGCAAGACCAATCCAAACCAGCAGGTAACCGCAGTCGTCATGGACAATTTTGCAGACCACGTCCAGCAACTGATTCACGTTGCCTGCATTCACAATTGCCTGGTTGGTCATGCTCAACGCTCGATAAGCATGGTTGGCTTTCTTGAGTTGCGCACTGGTGGCATCGGCATCGATCAGGGCTTGTCCCCCAGTCACTTTCAGTGCATTGATCGATGCGACCAAGTCATCGAATTCATCATTCTGATCAGGTTGATGAGTCCAATACGGATCGCTTGGCGCTCTGCGCAGGTCATCTGGCGTGATATGGCCGAGTTCTTGGGCAAGTACCATCAGTCGCCGACGAACGAAGGTGTGATAAATCGCCCCGCTGATCAACACAATCAAGATAATCACAACCGTATTGCTTGCCAATAGGGTCAGACCTTGCGTGAGCATGTGCTTGCGGTCTGCCCTTAAATCCGACATCAAGGTCAATGTTCCGAGCTGATGTGCTCGACCTTCATTGACATGCACCAACAAAAACTCGCGCGCCATGGTGTCGCTCGCAGGCATTTCGCTGCCCACAAAGACTTCCTGTCCATCTGCCTGACGCAAGCGAATGGCGGTGATTTCCGGTAATCGACTGAAACTCGTTAACTGAAGCCGAGCTTGCTCATTGTCAAATTCCCAAAGACTCTTGACAAGAGGCGGCAGGGTGAAAGCCCCCAACGATGTCAGATGTCTGTCCAGGTATTCAAGTCGATCCCGATAACCCGAATAGGCTTCGCCCATCGATATCAACAACGCAGCGACACCACCCACGATCAAAGCCCATTTCAGCAACATACGGGTCACCCGGCTTTTTAGGCCAAGAAAACCCAGAGGCCTTCCATTGTTGTTCTGTCCTGTCATGCTGCATGAACCTGCTTGTTACTACTTGTTACTTAATGTTGCCATAATTTTGTGATAGGTACCATCCGCCTTGATGTCATGCAAGGCTTGCGTCAACTGCGGCACGAGAGATTCGTGTTTTTTGTTGAGGTACAAATACATGTCCACATCCTTCAGGGATGGCGAAAGGGGGACAATAAAAGAAAAGCCCATGTCATGAACCAGTGCCAAGCCATCAGCCAATGTATATAAGGCAAGATCAATGCGACCACCCTCCAACATGCGAAACAGTTGTTCCGGCTTTTCAACTCTGTGGATGATTCGCGCCTGGGAAGTATGGGTCTCGAACATCTTCCAGCCGTTGATGAAGGCGACGCTGTAGGGCTTCAAACTTTCCCAGCCACGATCCAAAGTGATTCGTTTATCCTTGGCAAATGCCACAAAGCTGATTCCGATATAGCGTTCGGGCACCATGATCAGATTAGGGTAAGTCCCCGTGAGTCCCGCAACCCGCAGCCCTTCTCCATCCACCATACCTTGATTGGCAGATACCAGAGAGCGTTCGGAGGGAAGGCTAACCAGCTTGAAATCAACGCCAATTTGGCGAAATATTTCTTCTGAAATTGCACTCAAAGCTTTGCGATCCAGCGGGGTATTGTTGCTGCTGACCGTGATCGTGGGCGTACCTGCAAACGCCATGCTGGTCATGCTGAAAAACAGGATGGCTAGTGTCAGGATGTATTTGGTCATGATGTTGCCACTTCAAGCCGTGTCAATGAAACGGGTGACTGTAACTGAATCCAACCCAGTTGTTTGCTCCCCGTGGAAAACGGGTGCGATTCAAAGTGATATGGTAAGGAGAAGAGTTAATCGAATTTATTCACCTATTTTACTATTAAAAAAATAGCTAACTACGCAAGCAGGACGGGCGATAGAGGCCGATTTGTTATACAAAAAAACTCACTCAAGTTCGCGCAGCTTGACAGGTGAATACTGCCACATCACCTTGAATCGTACCCAGTGCATGGGGTAAATCCATTTGCTGGCGCTTGTCGATACACTGTCGATTCTTCCAATTCCGGAAGGAGTATCTCGATCCTTGCGCCCCCTATGAAAATGTCCATGGAAATCGTGCAATCCCGATCACTGAGAACCAGAGTGGTGTTGACCATGCTGGTCATATTTTTGTGCAGCATATGGGTGCTGTGGTTGAATGTCACCCGACTGCTGCGTGCGGATATACAACGTTTGTTGGGGGACCAGCAAGTGACCACCGTTGCTTTGTTGGCGGCGGACATCTCTGCCCATTTCAAAGTCAGGCAAGATGCATTGGAATTGATCGCCAGCGCCGTTGGTACCACATTCCTGGATCAATCAGCATCCGTCCAAAAATACCTTAAACAGCACAGTGTGCTTCAGGTTCTGTTCAACGCGGGTGTCTTTATGACTCGTCTTGATGGCACCGTGATGGCAGAGGTTCCACTTACAGGGCGGGTTGGTCTCAATTATCTGGACAAAGACTACATTGCGGCAGCACTCAAGGATGGCAAAGTCTCCATTAGCAGGCCTACCGTCACCAGGAGATTGCAGATTCCCATTTTTGCAATGACTGTGCCGATTCGTGACAAACAGGGCAAAGTGGTGGGTGCCCTGTCGGGTACAACCGACCTGAGTAAATCCAATTTCCTAGACGACGTTCATGAGGGCAGTTACGGCAAAAGTGGGGGTTATCTTATTGTTGCACCTCAGCATAAGCTATTGGTCACCGCCTCCGAAAACTACAAGAAGATGGTGATGAAGCCGCTTCCTGCACCCGGCATTAACCCCGTTCTTGACCAGCGCATTCTGGGTTTCGATGGCCCTGCTGTCAACGTGAATTCTCAAGGCAATGAGGTACTCACTTCATCTGCCCGAATTCCGTTGGCGGGGTGGTTTGTGATTGCTGCGTTGCCGACAAAAGAAGCCTTTGCCCCCATTCGCACCATGGAACAACACATCCTGTTGGTCACCATCATCTTGACGCTGCTGGCCGGCATTTTGATTTGGCGGATGTTGGAGCGTCTGCTGTCTCCCTTGCAGACATCTTCCAGGGCATTGATCGATTTTGCTGACAGGGGGGAAACTGCCCATCCTCTACCCATTGCACAATACGACGAAGTGGGTGTCCTGATTGGCAGTTTCAATCGTGTGCTGGGGATGTTAAAGCAGCAAGAAATTGAGTTGCGCACAAGCCAGGATCGTCTTCTACAGGCGCAAGAAGGTGCCCATGTTGGCATTTGGGAATTGAACCTTGCAACCGGCTATGCCTATTGGTCACCTGAGTGTGAGCGTCTCTATGGTTCGGAACCGGGTACCCTGAAGAAGTTCGATGATTGGCGTGTTCGTGTTCATCCAGACGATCTTGCAAAGATTGACGAGCGGCTGGCCACCATGACCCATAAGCGTGAACTTTTCGAACTGGAGTACCGCTTGCGCCTGGACAATGGCGATATTCGCTGGCTACTCACCAAGGGATGTGCGAAGTGCGACGCGGCCGGCACGCCGGTTCATTTTTCTGGTATCAACCTGGATATTTCAGATCGCAAGCGCATGAGTACCGAACGAGACCGCCTGCTCAAAATTGTTGAGGAGGCGCCCGAATTTATTGGCATGGTCGATATGCAGACTCGTTTTGTATTTTTGAACAGGGCGGGTCTCAGGATGGTGGGCATTCCTGATGACGTGGATCTGACCACTCTGGCCATCAAGGATGTGCGGCCTCAGTGGGTTATAAGACACATCATGGAAGAAGCCATCCCCACCGCAATCAGTCAAGGTCTTTGGCAGGGTGACACCGCATTATTGCACCGCGATGGTCATGAGATACCTGTCCATCAACTGCTGTTTGTTCAACGTGATACTTCCGGCAACCCTGAATATTTGACAACCATCATGCGCGATATTTCTGAGCAGAAAGCACTCATGCTCGAAATCACACAAGCCAAGGAAGCCGCCGAAGCTGCCAACATTGCCAAAAGTCTCTTTCTGGCCACCATGTCGCATGAAATCCGAACCCCCATGAATGGCATTTTGGGAATGGCACAGATTCTGTCCATGCCCAACCTGGCTGAGGAGGAACGTCTTGATTACGCCATGACCATTCTGTCGTCCGGTCAAACCCTGATGAACTTGCTCAACAACATTCTTGATCTGTCAAGAATCGAGGCCGGTCAATTTCAAAGCGAATTTGTCATCTTTGAGCCAGAGTCGCTGATCCGGGAAACGTGTGCGCTGTTCAAGGGTGCGGCGTTGGCCAAGGGTCTGCAACTGCAATACCAATGGCAAGGTGTGCCAGAGCGCCAGCGCTATCAGACCGACGTACATAGGGTGCGACAAATGCTCTCCAATCTTGTGGGAAACGCCATCAAGTTCACCAAAGAGGGCTGCGTTCGTATGGAAGGTGTCGAGATTGAACAAGATGACGAATCTTCCCTGCTGGAGTTTTCAGTCCAGGATACGGGCATTGGCGTACCGCATGACAAGCTTGATTTACTTTTCAAGCCGTTTTCGCAGACCGATAACTCCATCACACGCGAGTTTGGTGGATCGGGTCTGGGTTTGTCTATTGTGCGCCATCTGGCCAAAATCATGGGCGGTGATGTGGGTGTTGAAAGCGTTGCTGGCGAAGGTTCCAGGTTCTGGTTCAGGCTGCGAGCCAAACAGGTTACACCCAGCGAAGAAAGCCGAAGTTCTGAAGGTCTGCTCCCATCCAATGCCACGACTGAATTGACGTTGTTGGGCGGACGGGTGTTGGTGGTTGAAGACAACACCGTTAATTGCATGGTGATTGAGTCGTTTCTGACCAAGCTCGGTGTGAGTGTGATGATGGCTTATGATGGACAGCAAGCGCTGGATGTCATCAACCAGGGTGATCGGCCTGACCTTATCTTGATGGATTTGCACATGCCCGTCATGGATGGCTACGTGGCCACCGAAAAGATACGTCAGTGGGAAGTCAGTCACAACCAGCCACCACTCCCCATTGTTGCCTTGACCGCCGATGCCTATGAAGAAGACCGCCAGCATTGCATGGCCGTCGGCATGAATGATTTCCTGACCAAGCCGATTGCGCTGGATGCATTGTCATCGGTACTGACCCAATGGCTACCTGCCGTGTACAAGCCAAAGGTGCCCTCCGTCACCATTAAGCCAGTCGATTCAACACAGTTAACTGCCTTGGTCAGCGAACTCACGCCTTTGCTGGCGCAAAACAGTTTTGATGCCATCCGTCATTTTAAAAAATTGAAAGCCTTGCTCTCTGACACCTGTCTGGCTGCAGATGTTATAAAGATGGAAGTCTTTTTGGAGACGTTACGATTCGACCTGATATTGGAGCATTTACATCGTATGCTTGCCAGTCAGACACAAAAAGGACACCTATGACAACCCAGAGACCCATAATACTTGCCATTGACGATACCCCGGCCAACCTGATAACGCTGGGCACATTGCTTCAAGAAGAATATCATCTGCGTTTCGCCACGTCGGGAAAGATGGGGCTTTCGATGGCGTTGGCCTCACCCCCTGATTTGATTTTGCTAGACATTATGATGCCCGTAGTCGATGGCTATGAGACTTGCAAGCGAATCAAGGCAGACTGCCAACTCAAAGACATCCCTGTCATTTTTATCACTGCCATGACCGACACTGACTCTGAAGTCGCCGGTTTAAGTCTGGGGGCGGCAGATTACATCACCAAGCCGATCAATGTCGAGATTGCCCGGCGCAGAATTCACAACCTGATCGAGCGAGAAAACCTGCGCAAAGAGGTTGAACAACATCGCAAACACTTGGAAGACCTTGTTTTGGGACGCATCATGGACTTGTCCGTTGCCAAAGAGGCTGCAGAGACAGCGCATCGGGTCAAAAACAACTTTCTGGCCAGAATGTCACATGAACTGCGTACACCGCTCAGTGCCATCATCGGCATGACTGAAATGGCCATGCTGCATGGCACCAGTCCGTTGCAAAGCGAACAGCTCAGTCAAGTTCTGGAGGCGTCAGATCAGCTACTTGATCTCATTAAACGCCTGATTGATATGACCGATCTTGAATCAATGCAGCTTGCCCTTGACGTTCGACGTTTCAAATTGAGTACCGTTCTGGACAGCTTGGCGCGTTCACTGGGGCCAGATGCCAAGGGCAAGGGACTTGATTTTTGTATCAATGCCGATCCCGCACTTCATGATGTGGTGCTTCAAGGCGATCCTGTGCGTCTGGGGCAAATTCTTCTGTGCATGACGGGCAACGCCATCAAGTTCACGCAGCAAGGCAGTGTGCACGTTGTCGCTCAGTGGGTTGAGAAAACTTCAACCGATATCCTGCTTCGTTTTGAAGTGCGTGACACAGGCATAGGGATAGCGCCCAAAGACCAACAGCGAATATTTCAGATATTTGAGCAGGTCGATGACTCGACCAGGCGCTCCCACAGTGGCGTAGGTTTGGGATTGGCGCTGAGCCAGCAACTCGTTGAGTCGATGGGCGGCACTGTTGGGCTGGAGAGCCAGCCTGGTTCGGGGTCTGTCTTTTGGTTCACGGTGCGTCTGGGCAGGGTTGAGCCATAAATCACCACCCCACTGACACTATTTTACCAATGCCCCATGCAAATCAATCCTGCCCAGTTGAACGCCCACCTGAACAAGGGTCTGAAAAGCCTTTATACCCTGCAAGGTGATGAGCCTTTGCTGGTTCAGGAAGCCCTTGACCTGATTCGTGCCACGGCCAGATCGCAAGGATTTACCGAGCGCGATGCTTATACGGTGTCCGGTCTTCACTTTAACTGGGGCGAGGTTCTGGCCTCGGTGAGCAGTTTGAGTTTGTTTGCTGATAAAAAGATCATGGAGTTACGCATTCCCACCGGCAAACCTGGCAAGGAAGGAAGTACCGCCTTGCAGCGACTGGCCGAACAAGCGCTGGGTAACGATGCCACCCTCACACTGGTGATATTGCCCCGACTCGACAAGGCCGCCAGAGCCTCAGCCTGGTTTCTAGCGCTTGACAAAGGCATGACAGTAGAGGTGAGCACGGTCGAACGTTCAGCCTTGCCCCAATGGATTGCCCTGCGTTTGAGCTTGCAGGGGCAGCGTGTTCAGGCCGGTGAGGCAGGCCAGCACACGCTGCAATTTTTTGCAGACAGAGTGGAAGGCAATTTGCTGGCCGCTCACCAGGAAATTCAAAAGCTGGCTTTGTTGCACCCCGCAGGCGAGCTAAGTGGTGAGCAGATTAAAAAAGCCGTGCTGAATGTGGCACGCTACGATGTTTTTAAACTGTCAGATGCTGTTTTATCAGGTCAGGCCACACGGGTGCAGCGCATGTTGGACGGCTTGCAAGCAGAAGGCGAGGCCGCCGTTTTGGTTCACTACACACTATCAGAAGACATTCGTGCCTTGAAGCGGGTCAAAGATGCCATGCGGCAAGGCAAACCCCTGCCGATGGCCCTGCGTGAGCAGCACATTTGGGGCAACAAAGAGCACTGCTTTGAGCGCCTTCTGCAAAAACTCAGTGACAAGACCGTCGCCCACTGGCTGCAAGCTGCGCATCAGGTCGATGGTCTTGTCAAGGGATTAAAACATCCCGACTGGCCAACCGACCCCTGGCAAGCCTTGCAGCAGTTGGCCATGATGGTGTGTCAAGCCAGCGTTGACAACAAAATAACAAGTCAGTAACACCCACAAAGAAAACAATAGCAATGTATCCTTATCCCATAAGGGTTACAGGCACTTTTTATGGTAAAAATTCTTTCATCATTCAGTGTGGCCCAGATGCCACATCCTTAGCGAGACAGTTGATACACCGAGGTTTCAGCCAATACATTGGGAAGCCAACGCACCGTTTGACCCTTCAAAACGCCAAAGCTGTCTTGCACCTGTATGCCACAGTTGCGTGCCAAACTGCCTAAGTCGGCGTGAGTACCGACACGAATATTGGGAGTGTTGTACCACTGGTAGGGCAGGGAAGAGGTCACAGGCATACGCCCGCGCAGCACACGCAGGCGGTTAGGCCAGTGGGCAAAGTTGGGGTAGGCCACAATGCCCATGCGCCCCACCCGAACGGTTTCGCGCAACATCACTTCAACATGGCGTAAATTCTGCAAAGTGTCAATTTGAAGCACCACGTCAAACATGGCATCTTCAAACATCGACAGACCTTCGTCCAGGTTAATCTGGATCACATTCACACCCCGCTGCACACAGGCCAAAACATTGGCATCGTCAATCTCAATGCCATAACCTGTACAGTGGCGAGTCTGTTGCAAATAGGCCAGCATGGCACCGTCGCCGCAGCCCAGATCAAGCACGCGAGAACCTTCAGGCACACATTGGGCGATCACCTTTTGGGTGGCGTTCACATGGCGATTGATGGTCATGAGCCTACCCTTATTGCTTGATCAATACGATCAAAATAAGAGCTGATAACGCTGATGTAATGAGGGTCATCGAGCAAAAATGCATCATGCCCATGCTGTGCGGTGATTTCAGCATAGCTCACATCGCGCTTGTTGTCAAGCAACGCCTTGACAATCTCGCGGCTGCGTTTGGGGGCAAATCGCCAGTCGGTGGTAAAGCTCACCAGCAAAAAATTGGCGGTGACCTGTGCCAACGCCAGGCTGAGATTGTTACCAAAGCGGGCGGCAGGGTCAAAATAATCGAGCACACGGGTGATGAGCAGGTAGGTGTTGGCATCAAAATATTCGGCAAACTTGTCACCCTGATAGCGCAGGTAGCTTTCAATCTGAAACTCAATATCCTGTGTGGTGTATTTGTAAGCCATGGCGCTTGGGTGTACGGTGTTGATCACCGCATCTCGCAACTGACGACCAAATTTCTCATTCATCACATCGTCACTGAGGTAAGTGATGTGACCAATCATGCGGGCAATGCGCAAACCACGCTTGGGGATCGTGTCATGCTGGTAGAAATTGCCTGCATGAAAGTCGGGGTCGGTAACGATGGCGCGTCGGGCGACTTCATTAAAGGCAATGTTTTCAGCCGTCAGATTAGGTGCACTGGCAATCACCACGGCATGACGCACACGGCTGGGGTATTGAATCGCCCAACTGAGGGCTTGCATCCCCCCCAAACTCCCCCCCATGACCGCTGCCAGCGTGGTAATGCCCAAGGCATCGAGCAGCCTGGCCTGTGCATGAACCCAATCTTCCACCGTGACCACTGGAAAGTCTGCCCCATAAACAAGACCGGTGTCAGGGTTGATGTGCATCGGGCCTGTAGAGCCAAAGCATGATCCGGGATTGTTCACGCCTATTACAAAAAATTTCTCGGTATCAAGCGGTTTGCCAGGCCCAATCATGTTGTCCCACCAACCCTTGCTTTTGGGTTGCCCCTCATACACACCGGCCAGATGGTGTGAGGCGTTGAGGGCATGGCAAATAAGAACCGCGTTGGATTGATGGGCATTGAGCGTGCCATAAGTTTCAAAACTCAAGTCATAGTCGCGCAACGAAGCGCCGCTTTGCAAGGGCAGGGCGGTCCCAAAGTGCATGGACTGGGAGATGGCGATCAGCATGTATAAAAAACTCGAATGGCTAAACGCCTATCGATCAAGTTTTGATGGATTTGTGGCTTGGAAGTATAGCAATGACACTGGATTCATCAGTTGAACGCACCCGCCCGAGTGGGGTGCGTTTCAAACTGATGTGGAAAAACCAACCCTCACCCCAACCCTCTCCCAAAGGGAGAGGGAGGAACATCCCCTCTCCCAGCGGGCTAAGGTATGCACACATTTTTTACAGCCATGGCGGCATGCCATCCGGCAGCGATGAGAGCAAAGCGAGTGAGTCCGTAGTGCATCGTGATGGGGCCGGGTTTGCGCTCGCTGGCGT
>CAIXMC010000103.1 GCA_903920405.1 uncultured beta proteobacterium | reverse complement strand
CTGGATTCCCGCCTTCGCGGGAATGACGGAACTGGCTGAAGAACAAATTCACCCTGGCTGCGTGTCATTGCACCTGACATATTTTGAGCGTGTTGGTGCCACCCGGTGCACCAACGGACTCACCACAGGTGATAGCATAAACATCACCCACGGCAACGATATTTCGCCTTTTTAGGTCAATTTCGGCACGTGCCAAAGCTGCATCTCGATCCACGCTGACATCGATCAGGAGCGGATGAACATTGCGATACAACGTCATTTTTCGCTGCACTGCAACACTGGAAGTCAATGCGTAAATGGGAACACGGATCAAATGGCGGCTCATCCAAAGCGCAGTAAAACCACTTCTGGTTAAGGCCACGATAGCTTTGGCACCGAGGTGATGTGCCGTGAACAAGGCCCCCATGGAAACAGCGTGGGCAATTTGGCGAAATGTTCTGCCTGTAAAGTCTGCTTCCATTTTAAAAGTAGTGCCGCCTTCAACTGCATAGCAAATTTTTGCCATTTCCTTCACGGTTTCCAGCGGATATTTGCCTGAAGCCGTTTCGGCTGAAAGCATCACTGCATCTGTGCCATCAAGAACAGCGTTGGCAACATCGCTGACCTCAGCGCGGGTGGGAACAGGGTTGGTGATCATGGACTCCATCATTTGCGTCGCCGTAATGACCACCCGATCATTTTCACGTGCGAGTGTGATCATGCGTTTTTGCAAAGCGGGCACTGCAGCGTTGCCTACTTCAACTGCTAAATCACCGCGAGCGACCATGATGCCATCGCTGGCTAACAGAATCGCTTCGAGGTGGGGGATAGCTTCGGCGCGCTCAATTTTGGCAATCATCCCTGGTTTGTGACCATCTTCTGCTGCTACATTGCACAACTGACGTGCCATTTCCATATCGGTGGCGTTTTTTGGAAAACTCACCGCCACATAGTCTGCATGAAAACTCATGGCCGTGCGAATGTCTTCCATGTCTTTTGCGGTCAGTGCCGGGGCACTCAATCCCCCACCTTGCTTGTTGATGCCTTTGTTGTTGGACAACTCCCCGCCCATTTTGACAGTGGTATGAATGGCGCTGCCCTTGACATCATCGACCGTCATCACAATCAGACCGTCGTTGAGCAACAGCACATCTCCTTCTTTTACTTCACGCGGCAGGGCTTTGTAGTCAAGTCCTACCCCGTTGATGTCTCCCATCTCAGTGCGTGCGGCATCAAGCACAAATGGTTGCCCCGATTGCAAAAATACTTTGCCTTCAGCAAACTTGCCCACCCGAATCTTTGGGCCTTGCAGGTCGGCCATGATGCCCACTTCGCGCCCAGCCCTTTTGGCGGCCTCGCGCACTTGGTGCGCTCGTTCAATGTGGTCCTGTGCAGTGCCATGACTGAAATTTAGTCGAACCACATTCACCCCGGCACGAATCATTTGCTCCAACAAAGCAGGATCACTGGAAGCGGGGCCTAAGGTAGCAACAATTTTTGTAGCACGATGTGTCATCAAGAAATCTCCATGTCGTTTGTAATGTCAGACAACCTGATCGTAACCGTTTAGGATAGGGTCAATAATAAGTTCCGCATTTGGCTCGTCAGATTTAGGCGCACTGCGTCGTTACAAATCGCTGATGTGGCTAGGCCACACTGCGCGATTTTCGCCTGGCATTGCATCTTTAACTCTGACGGCCAAATGCGGAACTTATTATTGACATATCCTAAGTGGGAAGCCAAAATTAAAGTACCATCAAGATACCATGTTAATCACATATTTCATTTTTTTACTTAGTGCTTCGGGGTTGATTTTGGTATTGCAACTGATATTGTTGCTACGAAAGCCACGCTTTGACTTGCCACCTGAACTTTTTCTGCGGCTTGATGCCCTTGAACAATCCTCACGTATCACACTGCAAGCAGTTGCTAAAAATGACGGCGGACTTGACAGTGTGTCGCAGCAGATGCGTAGTTTTACACAAACGACTGCATCGAGTCTGGAATCTGTCAGACAGGCCGTCGATGGCAAACTTGCCCAAACTGTGGCAGAGTCTCGTGAGGGTCGCACAGAATTACTCACAGCGTTTCGGGGGTTTGAGGGCAAGTTGGAGCAGCGCCTTGACGCCTTGAGTGGTGTGACAATGCAAACGATGGATTCGCTCAAATCTGACATCAACACACAGCTCGCCATCATGTCACTAGCGCTGAAAGACCAGTTGCAAAGTGGCAATGTACAGATTAAAAACCAGTTTTCAGCGTTACAAGAATCTGTGTCTCAGCAATTGGCAGGCTTGGTGCAAGGCGCACAGCAAAATGCAGAACAATTGCGTATCACCTTGAACGAACGTCTGGCCGCCATACAGCACGACAACACCAGTAAACTCGAAGAAATGCGCCGCACCGTCGATGAAAAGCTGCACGCCACGCTGGAGAAACGCTTGGGCGAATCTTTCAAATTGGTCAGTGAACGCCTTGAACAAGTTCAGACGGGCTTGGGCGAAATGAAAACACTTGCAGGTAGTGTGGGCGACTTGAAACGGGTCATGACCAATGTCAAATCACGCGGCACTTGGGGCGAGATGCAGTTGGGTGCCATCATTGACAATGTTCTTACCCTTGATCAGTACGCCAAAAATGTCAAAACTTCACCTGACAGCAACGATCTGGTTGAATTTGCCATCCGTCTGCCCGGTCGACAAAACGACCACCCTGTGTGGCTGCCCATTGATTCCAAATACCCGGTGGAACACTATCAGCGTTTACTAGATGCTGAAGAAACCATGGACAAAATTACCATGGTGCAAGCTGGTAATGCGTTTGAAACTTCCATCAAAATTGAGGCCAAAAAGATTGCCAGCAAATATGTGTCACCACCGCACACCACTGACTTTGCCATTTTGTACCTTTCCACGGAAAGTTTATTTGCAGAGGTCATTCGCCGCCCGGGTTTGGTCGAATTCATCCAGAACGACTGTCGCGTCATGATCACCGGCCCTGCCAACTTGGCTGCCATGCTGAACAGCCTGCAAATGGGTTTTAAGACACTGGCGATTGAAAAACGATCGTCCGAAGTGTGGAGTTTGCTGGGTGTGGTCAAAACTGAATTCAACAAATTTGGCGACATTGTGGACGCCACCAAAAAATCCATTGATGCAGCCGCTAGCAAGTTCAATGAGATAGGCGTACGCACACGCGTTATTCAGCGCAAGCTCAGCGATGTTCAAGAACTGCCCATCTCGGAGCCTGTGAGTCTGGCAGTCCCTGTCAGTTCAGAGTCAGCTATTTTGATGTAGCTTGCTCAATCAGTTGCGTGCTGAGGATAGGGTCAACCGGCTACAAATTTTGCAGCAAAAAGCGGCTTCCCACTTAAGGCGGGACAAATGCAATATCAATGGGTTACGTTTGATTCGCTCACGTGGTTTTCTTGGCAGGGGAAGCTCACACATTTGGCTTATTAGCCGTAACAAGCGCAGGCATCTGATTTCATCTCTGTCCCGCCTTAAGTGGGAAGCCCGGTTTAGTGAAGGTAATAAGGATATGGTCAACTGAGGAATCCAGGTTCAAGGCGCCAAACGCTCTCGAAGCCATAGCTCATTTTGCTTGTTGGATGTGCCTTGCAGGGTATAACGAAGCCTGTCATGCAGACGACTTTTGCGGCCCTGCCAAAATTCCCAAATGTCTGGCTTCAGGCGATAACCACCCCAACAGGCAGGCCGTGGGGGATGGAGCAAAAACTGCACCCCGTAACGTGCTGCATTGGCCACCAAGACACCCCGGTTGGGAATCACCTGGCTTTGCGGGCTGGCCCATGCACCGATGCGTGAATCGAGCGGGCGAGTTTGAAAATAAGTATCACTCTCGGAGTCGCTGATTTTTTCAACCACGCCTTCGATACGCACCACACGTTCTAGCTCCACCCAATGAAATTGCAGCGCTGCATACGGGTTGCCCGCCAATTCTTGACCCTTGCGCGAGTCGTAATTGGTAAACCAGACCAGCCCCCGTTCATCAAACTCCTTGATGAGCACCACACGAGTGCTGGGGCGCAGGTTGCAAGACACCGTGGCGAGCGTCATGGCATTAGGCTCTGGCACTTGGGCGGCCATGGCTTCGTTGAACCACTGTTCAAATTGATGAAGAGGGTTGGCATGTGAGGCATCCTCATTGAGTTGGGCGCGCTCGTAGTTTTTGCGAAGATTGGCGATAGAAGTCATGTTTTTTTCGGGATTGGAAATGAGCATAACGGGATGTCAAAACGGAAAGGTCACAATACCATTTCTTGCAGATTCAAACACATCCCAAGATTCATTGCACTTGTTTTTTATGAAATACCAAGACCTTCAAATTGTCACTATCGACCTCGCCGATCGCAGTTATCACATCGCCATTCGCAGCTCAATGTTTGATAACTCCTTGAGTTATCTTGAGCTTCCCCACACAGGTGCAGCGATGATTGTGACCAACACCACCGTTGGCCCCCTGTATGCCCATCGACTGCACAAAGCGTTGGTATCGCAATACGAAAAAGTGCATGCCATAGAGTTGCCTGACGGCGAGGAATTCAAAACCTGGCAGAGTTTGAATCTGATTTTTGACGCGCTGCTGCTGCACGGCTGTGACCGCAATACGACCTTGTTTGCCTTGGGCGGTGGCGTGGTGGGGGATATGACTGGTTTTGCGGCTGCCTGTTACATGCGTGGCGTGCCGTTTGTTCAAGTACCTACCACTTTGCTGGCACAGGTTGATTCTTCAGTGGGGGGCAAGACCGCCATCAACCATCCCTTGGGAAAAAACATGATTGGCGCGTTTTACCAGCCCATCAAAGTGGTTTGCGATCTGGGTACGCTCAAAACCTTGCCGCAAAAAGAGTTAATCGCAGGCTTGGCAGAGGTCATCAAATACGGACCCATTGCTGATATGGAGTTTTTGGCCTGGATAGAAGCTAACCTGGATGCCATTTTGGCGCGAGACCCCACAGCGTTGGCTTACATCGTCAAACGAAGTTGCGAAATCAAGGCGTGGGTTGTGGGGCAGGATGAGCGCGAATCGGGCTTGCGTGCCATTTTGAACTTTGGTCATACCTTTGGTCACGCCATTGAAGCCGGCTTGGGCTTTGGTGTTTGGCTGCATGGCGAGGCCGTGGCTTGCGGCATGGTCATGGCGGCGCAGTTGTCTGCACGGTTGGGGCTGGCGGACGCCTTTTTTGTCAATCGGCTCACGCATTTGATTCAAAAAGCCGGCTTACCCATCAAAGCACCCGTCTTGCAACAGGAAGACAATGCCTCGCGTTACCTGGAACTGATGCGACTGGACAAAAAAGCAAAGGCAGGAGACATTCAATTTGTTCTGATTGACAAGCCTGGCAGTGCTGTGGTGCGCAATGCACCTGAAGCCATGGTGCGCCATGTGATTGATGCCTGTTGCGCTTTGTGAACCGAGCCAAACTTTAATTCACGGGATTGATGGCGTATTCGTCGCCACGGCAAATGTAAGTGACGCTGTTGGATACCATTTTTTGAATGACACCACTCGAACCCTGAATTCTTCGAACAAACACAGACAATTTGTTGCCTTGAAAGCTGTAGGTTCCCACCACAACGTCCTGGCTTTTCAACTCGTCACGCTGAATTTCGCTCGGGTTACGCGTTAATGCCGACAAGCCATCCTGGGTCAGTTTGAAATATTTTCCGAAATCAATTTGCGCTATTTTGCTATGGCATTGCATGCTCAAGGCGGCTCGCATTTGCTCGCCCATATAAAGCCCTGTGGGGCCTGATGTGTAGGTTTGCAAGTCCAGAAAATCAGGCACCATCACGGAATGACTCAGTTGGCGCTCGTCACAAGACAAGACAACACCTTGGGGCGTTTGGCTGCACAGGGGTTCGCACAACTGAGCAGCCATGCGGCGAAAAATCCGGTCAAAGTTGGTGATGCCGACCAGCCTTGGCAAGCGCTGCGCACTGCAAGGCGTTTCAGGTGCAAGGGTTGAACATCCCACCAATCCGCCCATCAGCGCTGTACAGCACAGCCCACCGATCCAGCGGGAATGACTCATGGGCCGCTGACTATCCTGATGTTTTGAGTGCGTGGTTCTTCAAGCAAGGCATCGGTAAACCAATTCGATGGAATTTGTATTTGCCCGCTCGAAATGACCAGTCCGCTTTGGGAGTCGATCACCCTGGCATTGATCACCAACTGCTCTTCAGAACTGATGATAGTGCCCGTCACAACACCTGTTACGCCAAACTGGTCACGCAAGTTTTTGGCATCTCGGCTCAAAGTGAACTCCCCTGATGGATTGATGACAAAATTGCGCATTAAGCGAGGTTCAAAAATTCGCCAGCCACGAACCTGCAGCTCGTGCATCAGGTTTTCAGCGATCAATCGCCCCATCGGTGATGTTTCTGCCAAGTTATTAAGATTGGTAAAACTGCCCACCAAAAATGCCGAGTTCGCATTTTTCTTGTCAACATTGCGTTCCAACTGATCAGCCAAGAAAATGATTTTGGCTGAAAATTTTCCGGGTGTAGAACGTGCATGGATGACGGGGATGCTGTCGCCTGCATACGAAAGTCCAGCACAAAAGAGGCTAGCCACCACACAGGCGGATCGTAAAAATAGGGAATTCATGGTGATTCTTTGATGTATGAAAGTGAGTGACGTGAAAAAATGAAACAAATTGTTTTTTCATCATCCGAGGCAGCAATAAGGTCGGTTAGGTCGGTTAGGTCGGTTAGGTCAGTATTGCATTTACATCGCACCACAAACCACATTACTTTTGCGATGTGAGACAGGATAGGCATCGCATTTGGATCCACACCAAGAGTCTCTGGTCACGCTGTAGTTGCGTTTGTCGTTGTCTAAACAACCACACGGCAATCCATCCTGACACACTACAGCGATCACGGCTGGGGCAGACGCTGGAACAGGACACCTGGTGCCACAGCAAGTAGCACAACCCTGAAGAGCAATACAGCCCAAGACAACCCATAATAGACGACTCATTTTTTTCCTTTCGTGTTGAAACCAACTCACTTCATCTATCGGCCAAATACAGAAAAATCTGAGTTATTTTGCGCAATTTTATTCGATACAGGGTGGTGGGTATTCACCGTATCCTAATTCTCATGACCGTTCCACAACCCCAAAGTCGCAAAGCGCCCCATCACGTCCCTACGGTACCCCTGGCACTGGCTGATGAGATTCGCCCGGGGCAATCGCTGGAGCTTCTGAAAGAACTGCACATTTTGACCCAGGATGGCAAACTCAATCAGGATTCCCGACGCAAGCTAAAGCAGGTCAATCACCTCTGTCAATTCATTGAAAAGTTGCTGCGTGAGCTTGCAAAACAACAGCCGCCTCAAACCATTACCTTGGCAGATCATGGTGCAGGCAAGTCTTACCTCGGCTTTATTTTGTACGACCTGTTTTTCAGGCAGCACTCCGAGAGTCACATCTACGGCATTGAAACCCGTGCAGAACTGGTGCAAAAATCGTGCAATCTGGCCACGCGCTTAAATTTTGATCGCATGACATTTTTGAACTTGACGGTGGCGCAAGCAGCGCAGTCCACAGCATGTCCTGAGCGCGTGGACATGGTGACTGCCCTTCATGCCTGCGACACCGCCACCGACGATGCCATTGCCTTTGGCTTGCAAAAGCACGCACGCTTTATGGTGCTGGTGCCCTGTTGCCAGGCTGAAGTGGCACGTTTGCTCAATCAAAACAAGGCAAAATCGCTTTCAGGCACACCGCTTTCAGAATTGTGGCGACACCCCCTTCACACACGCGAAATGGGCAGTCATCTCACCAATGTGCTGCGATGCCTGTATTTGCAGGCCTGTGGCTACCATGTCTGCGTGACCGAACTGGTTGGCTGGGAGCACAGCTTGAAAAACGAATTGATCGTAGCCCGTTACACTGGTCAACATCATCACAGTGCAGCCGATCGTTTACGTGTCTTGCTGGCAGAATTTGGCCTGATGCCATTGCTTCACACACGCTTTACAGCGCTGATTGACAATGCGGCTCATGTCGGTGTGTCCACCTGCGAATAACAAGCAGCGTGTTTTTTAATTGATTTTTTTGGAGTTTTTTATGAAACGTTTAATGATGTTGAGTGGTGCTGTTGCTTTGGTCTTGACTTTGGGCGCATGTGCAACCAGCAGCCCGGATGTGATTTCACGCGATGATGCCCAGCACATGGCGCAGGTGCAAGATGGCGTGGTGCTGTCAGTGCGTAACGTGGTGGTCGATGGCAGCCAAAGCGGCATCGGTGCAGCGGTTGGCGGTGTGACGGGTGCCGTGGCGGGCTACAGCGGCAGTGGCGTTCAGCGCGAGGGGCAGGTATTGGGTCTGCTCGCAGGCGTGGCGGGTGCTGCAGCCGGCAACGCCATTGAGCGCATGGTCACGCGTGAAGAAGCTGTTGAAGTGCTGGTGCAGGTTAAAAATGGCGAACGCCGCGCCATTGTGCAAGCCAAGGGTGGCGAAACCCTGCTGCCTGGCGACACCGTCGTCATCGTCACCACCGGCAGCAAGGTTCGCGTCACCAGGGCACCCAAATAAGGCTGTCGTTTTAGGCCATTCATTTATTGATGAAATTGGCCTCTCACCCTTGATGGTATTGCGCTGACAGCTATCAAAATTGATGGGCGGAGTGCGATTCAATGATGTGCTGCACCACATCACTTTGAAGCGCACCCTGACGGGCAGCTTTCTACAATCTTGCCATGCTTGTTCCCTCTTCTTTTATCCAGGAATTATTAGCCCGCGTTGACGTGGTCGAAGTCGTTGGCCGCTACGTGCCTTTGAAAAAAGGGGGGGCCAACTTGATGGGCTTGTGCCCGTTTCACAATGAAAAATCGCCCTCGTTTTCAGTCAGTCCCATCAAGCAGTTTTACCACTGCTTTGGCTGTGGCAAAAATGGGAATGCCATCAGTTTTCTGATGGAGAATAACGGCATGGGCTTTGTAGAGGCGGTGCATGAGTTGGCGCAGCAGTATGGTTTGCAAGTGCCACAAGACGAGGAAAGCCCGCAAGACAAGGCGCAGGCCGCAGAACGTCTGCAAAAACAGGCAACACTGACCACAGTGCTTGAAAAGGCCTGCACAGCGTATCAAAAGTACCTAAAAAATTCTGATCACGCTGTGGCCTATCTCAAAGGCCGTGGTTTAACCGGCAAGATCGCCCAACGGTTTGGCTTGGGCTATGCGCCTGCGGGCTGGAACACGTTGGCCAGTATCTTTCCACATTACGATGACCCTCTGCTCGTGGAGTGTGGCCTGGTGCTTGAGAATACCGAAGTCATTGGCAATGTCCGGCGATACGACCGTTTTCGTGACCGTGTGATGTTTCCCATTCGCAATGTGAAAGGCGAGTGTATTGGCTTTGGCGGGCGTGTTTTTGGGGATGAGAAACCCAAATATTTGAACTCGCCAGAGACCGCCGTCTTCAGCAAAGGCCGTGAACTTTATGGCCTGTTTGAGGCGCGTGTTGCAGTGCGTGAACGAGGCTATGCCTTGGTGACCGAGGGTTACATGGACGTGGTGGCGTTGGCGCAACTGGGTTTTCCCAACGCTGTCGCCACGTTGGGCACGGCCTGTACTTCTGACCATATCCACAAGCTGTTTCGATTTACCGATGCTGTTGTGTTCAGTTTTGATGGCGATACTGCCGGCAGACACGCTGCACGCAAGGCACTCGATGTTGCACTGCCTTTGGCCACGGACACGCGCAGTGTGAAATTTTTGTTTTTGCCTCCAGAGCATGACCCCGACAGTTTTATCCGCGCCCATGGTCAGGAGGCTTTTGAACGCTATGTGAGCGAGGCCCTGCCCTTGAGCCGCTTTATGCTGGATGCTTCACGCGAGGGTTGTGATTTGAACTACTCCGAAGGAAAATCCCGCATGATCAGCAATGCCAGACCCCTGTGGGAGTTATTACCTGCAGGCGCATTAAGGCATCAACTGCTCGGCGAAATTGCCGACCTGAGTCACATGAGCAAACAAGAACTCATGAATGCGTGGCAAGAGCAAACGTCTCACAGCTATCACAAGACGGTGCAAACCTATGAAAATGAGAGCAATTCACACCACGGGCATCAGAAGCCAAAAACATCTATGAAGTCAAGCACGGCAAATAGCCGACACCAGCCCAACAGTCGCGCTGATCACGCCGTGCGAATTTTGCTGGATAACATGAGCGCGTTGGATGTGCTGACAGCAGAAGATCAAGCCTTGCTGTGCTCACTGCCTCCACCCCATGGTGACCTGTTTTTGTGGCTGGAGGACCAATACCATGAGCACGGCGTTCAGTCCTGGATGGCTCTGCGTGAGGGCTTGCGTGGGCATGACAGTGAAGCGCTGGCGCAAAAACTCATGACCAGTCATACGCTTGATGCCCCAAGTGACACCCGGGAAACACAAGACGAGTTGCGCAAGTTGGTGAACCGTATTCGCATTGAGCAAATCAAGGCCGAAGAAACACAGGTCATTCAAGAGTCCAAATCTGACCCCACTGCCCTGCAACGCTACCGCGAATTACAAACCCGTCGCAAGCTGCTTGAAGCTGGAACGGGAGCCTCTGGCTGACCCTTGTGATCTACATGCAAGGTGCGATTCAAAATGATGTGGAAGTGACAATATACCTGTCAAGCTGCGCGAACTTGAGTGAGTTTTTTGTATAACAAATCGGCCTCTAACGCCCGTCCTGCTTGCATAGGTAGCTATCTTATTGATAGTTAAACAGTCCCATAAATTTGCCTAACTCCCATGCCGGTTTTGCCACCCCGAATCGGGTGTGATTCAAAGTGATGTGGCTTGGCTTGGGCTTGCGACATCCAAATCCCCCCTAACCCCTAGGCTGTCGAAATCTGCCAGTTTTGCGTGAAAAAAATTTTTCATTATTTGGAATCT
>CAIXMC010000102.1 GCA_903920405.1 uncultured beta proteobacterium | reverse complement strand
TGTGGCATGGCCACACCGCGCGATTTGCGCCTAGCATTGCATCCCAACTCTGACGAGCCAAATGGGGAACTTATTACTGACCACATCCTTAAGCTCTGTCCCGCCTTAAGTGGGAAGCCCGCTGCGCTCATGTGTTGGGCCATCATGGGCAATGTCCGGGCCATACCGGTGCGTGTAGCCCACGTCCGTCAGCCAGGTCAGGGTTTCATGTTCAAGTTGCTCTTCGGTCATGGTTGTTCAATGGGTCCCATCAAGAGTTGTTGCTAGAATTGCACCAGCTCATCTGCCAGGTGTAGAAGGAGTATCCGAAGCCCTGACACAGCAATGTGTCGGGGCTTCAGCCTTTCTGGGCAGCACGGTACGCATCTCGCTCTCTGATGAACTTATGTATCGTGTGAGATCGCAAACAGTAGGCTGTTTTTAAAAGATAAAAGTGCAGACCGTGTTGTGTTTGGCGTTTGGCAAGCACCACTGCAAAGTCGTGTTGCTCTGCCCAAATGACCACATGCGTCTCACGGCCACGCTGGTTCTCCCACCAGGAAAAGCCAAGGGCGTTTGCATTCTGAATGCACCAAGCCACCCACCGCACCCGCTCGCAGCGTTGCAGGTCTGGAATGCGGTCATCTTCATCGTGGTTATTTTGGCTTGGTGCTTCCGAAATCAAATGCCAAAAGCCGTAGGCCTTGTGCCTGGTGGTGGGGACAAAACGCACTTTGACCAACTCACCGCAAAACTGCAACCCTGCCCGGGCCACCGTTTCAAGGTACACGGCATAAATGGCATCCTCATAGGTGCCCCAGTCGCTGTAATCGCGCATGAGCATGAGCGGTGGCGGATGACTCAAACCTGTGGTCTCCACACCAGCAGGTTGAACTTGTCAGCGCGCAGCAGTGAGCTTTGTTCCAGCCGCAACCCCGAACGATGGCGAATGTGTGCCACCAGCGCCAATTTGGCCGGGCTGCTGTGCAAGCCTCGGTGCTGGTAAGACAAGGCGCCGATCAATACATCAGCCAATTGCAACAACAACACATCGTGCGAATGGACAAGTTCGATGGATTCAATCACGCTGCGGTCAAAGTCATAGTTTGCATTGCACAGGACATCATGCAGATGATTGACCTTGGCTTGACCCCGGGTGTCTTTGATGTCCAAGAAAATGCGGTAGCGTTTGTCGGGGTCAATCAGCCGGTTAAGCAGGAGATACCACTGCTTGTAGTAAAAATCATCATGACTTTGCTGAAAACGTCCATGATCCAGTGTCTGCTTGTCCGGAACGACCAGACCACGAAAATGCAAGAGGGATTCATCAAAAAACAGATCTAGCAGCGCTGAGTAAAACGGCAATTTGCCCGGCGACACCTTGACCCACTTGATTTCAAAGTGAGTCGGCAGTCCAAAAGCTGCCTTGAGCGCCTTGATCTTGCCTGCCAAAGCGCGCCGATGTGATGCGGGGCACCACACCGCACCCAACACCATGGATGGCATGTGATCGTTTTCCAGATGACAAGATTCGTCACAATAAATGGAGATGCGTTCGTTCATGCCAGAGCCTCTCTGGTC
>CAIXMC010000101.1 GCA_903920405.1 uncultured beta proteobacterium | reverse complement strand
CAGTCAAGCGGCGACCAAAAGGTCATGTGTTTTTAACGCAACCGCGAGCCGTACTCAAGGCGCAATTACAAGCGCAGCGGGATCTCAAAATGGCAGAAGTTTTTGCTTAAAGTAGTGCCATTGGGGTTTAGGGGGGATTTGGATGTCGCACCCAAGCAAAGCCACATCACTTTGAAACGCACCCCCAGTGGACATTGCATGGCACAATGCACGTCCATCATGTTTTTTAATACATCGTTCCCAAACAATGAGCAATTTCGCCGTCCAAAGTCCATGCCTTCGCGTTGGCGACTTCATCACGGCTTTACCTTGCTTGAACTCCTGGTGGTGATGGTCATTATTGGCCTGTTGGTCGGGTATGTTGGCCCCCGTTATTTTGCCCAGATTGGAAAATCTGAAATCAAGGCAGCCAGAGCACAAATCGATGGTTTTGAAAAGGCGATTGAGCAATACCGTCTTGATGTTGGCAAATTTCCCACCAACGAACAAGGCCTCAACGCCTTGTATGTGCGCCCTCTGTCCGAGCCTCGCTGGCAGGGTCCTTACCTGAAAAAAGCACCGCCGCTTGACCCCTGGGGCAATCCCTATCTCTACCGCACACCAGGTGCCAATGGTGATTTTGAAATCATCTCTTTGGGTAAAGATGGCGCACCCGGGGGTGACGGCGAAGCCGCTGACATCGGCCCATGAGCCAAAGCGGGAATGTGCGTTATCAGGCGCGCGTTTTATGTCAGAACGAGGGGCTGCTCACGGTAGATCGCTTTGCGTTGGATATGGAGCATTTGCGCGATGAACTTTTGACAGAAGGCAAAACGCTCCTGTCAGCCAAAGTGACCCGTCCAGGCCGCAGCAAGACTGAACGCTTTCCCCTTTTGGTGTTTTGCCAGCAGCTTGTGTCTTTGCTGCAGGCGGGGCTGCAATTGGTGGAAGCCGTGGATACCTTGGCAGCAAAAGAACGCAACACAGCCCACCACGACATGCTTGCGCAATTGCAGTCCAGCCTAAGGTCTGGTTTGTCTTTTTCGCAAGCACTGGCATTGTGGCCAGGCGTTTTTCCCCCGCTTTTTCAGACGGCCATTGAGGCCAGTGAACAAACAGGGGATGTGCTGCAAGCCTTGCAGCGGTTTATTGTTTACGAAACCCAGTTCCAGACCTTGCGAAGCCGATTAACGGGTTCGTTGATTTATCCGGCCTTGCTTTTGTCTTTGGGTGGACTGGTGATTGCTTTTTTGCTGGGTTATGTGGTGCCACGTTTCAGTGTTGTCTTTATGGACAGGCTGCAAGACATGCCTTACTTGTCAGGGGTCATTATTCGATTGGGCCTGAGCATTGATGCCCACCCCGTGATCGCTTTGCTATTTGTCTTTGGGGTTGTGTCGGGGGTTGTGCTGACGGTGTTACACCCAGCCATGCGCAACTGGGCTGTCAGGATGGCGATGCACATTCCATGGTTGGGCGAACACATCCGAATGTTTGAATTGGTGCGACTGTACAGGTCGCTAGGCATGTTGCTGCGTGGAGGCATTGCCGCCGTGCAATCTTTGGAAATGATGGCGGCCATGGTGCCTGCGCGCTCAAGCCAGCGCATTCAAAGGGTGATTGCGGTGGTGAGCGAAGGTCTGCCCATTTCCATCGCCCTGCAACGCGAAGGTTTTACAACAGTGGTCAGTGAACGCTTGCTGGCAGTGGGTGAGCGCTCAGGTCAAATGGGAGACATGCTGGAAAGGTCAGCGGATTTTCTGGACAAAGAACTTGAGCAGTCCATCGACAAAGCCATACGCCTGATGGAGCCGCTCATGATGGTCATCATTGGTGTGCTGATTGGCGGCATTGTCATGCTGATGTATTTGCCCATTTTTGAGCTGGCCGATAGCGTGGGTTAGGTCGTCACCTAGGTCATGGCCGTTTTATCCCTGCCTCTGCTTCTCTGACTTGCTGCATCATCTCTTCCATGGTCAAAGGTTGAGTGGGTGGCTTCAGTAAAAAACGAGGAACCGGCGGGGGAGAAACCATCTCTTCAGTCACCCCGTGAGGCAAGGGTGCAGGGTGAGAATTTTGAACCGATGCCAAGTGGGTGCAACCGACCAAGCCAGACAATGCTAAAAGTGAAATGATGTGCTTCATAGACAAGACGCTTCCAAAAGCGTTCAATCCTACAATAATTTTTTACTGTCGTTCAACGTGAAAAAAAACCTGTCTTATCCGTCGATTCAGCGTGCCGGTTTTACCCTGGTCGAAATGCTGGTTGTCGTTGCCATCGTGGGCATTTTGGCCAGCGCGACCCTGCCATTTGTCCGGTTGGGTGAGCATCGCCTGAAAGAGCGCGAATTGCGCCACGCCTTGCGAGAGATTCGTGTGGCCATTGATGCCTACCACAAAGCTTTTGACAATGGCAACATTGCCCGCAAGGTCGATGCCAGCGGCTACCCCCCAAATCTTGCCGCCTTGACCGACGGCGTAACAGATGCGAAAACACCCGATGGAAAACAAATCTATTTTTTAAGGCGTTTGCCGCGTGATCCTTTTGCAGCACCTGACACACCGGCCCAAGACCTATGGGGACTGCGAAGTTACGCATCACCGCCGGATGACCCACAAGCAGGCGACGATGTGTTTGATGTGTATTCCCAAACCCCAGGCATAGGCAGCAATGGCACACCGTACCGTGACTGGTAAAACACGCTCTTGGGGGTTTACGCTCATTGAGCTGCTGGTGGTGATGGCCATCATTGCCACACTGCTCTCGATTGCAGCGCCGCGTTACCTGCGCAGTGTGGATGATGCAAAAGAGGCTGCACTCAAGGCCAATCTGACTCACATGCGTGAAGCCATTGACCAGTTTCATGCCGATACAGGAAGCTACCCCGCAGCACTGACGGACCTGGTTGAAAAACGCTATCTGCGTGCCATTCCGGTGGACCCCATCACACAAAGCGCCCAGACCTGGCAGGTGTTGCCATTTCCACAGACCATGACTGACACGGATGAACCTTCCAACTCGGTCTATGACGTTCGCAGCGGTGCCGAGGGTTCTTCGCGCCTGGGTGAGCCTTATGCCAACTGGTAAGCCAGGTAAGCCAGGTAAGCAACAGGGTTTCACCTATATCGGCATGCTCATTGCCGTGGTCTTGTTTGGCTTAGGGTCGGTGGGGGCTGCGCGCTTGCTGGCATCGACTGAGCGTACCGAGCGTGAAGCCGAGCTGATTTTCATTGGGCATCAATTTCGCCAAGCCATTGCGAGTTACCTGCAAAGTGGCACCACAGTTTTGCAATACCCCGCCACACTCACAGATTTACTTGAAGACCGCCGCTACCCCACCGTCCGTCGTCACTTGCGTCGCCTGTATGTTGATCCCATCACCGGTCAGCAAGAGTGGGGGCTGGTCAAAGCGCCTGAAGGAGGCATCATGGGCATTTACAGCTTGTCAGACCGTGAACCCCAAAAACACGCCAACTTTGAAGCAGAAGATGCAGACTTTGCCGCTGCCTTGCCTTTTACCTACAGTAACTGGAAATTTGTTTATCGCCCAGATAGGACCCGATAACTGTCCCTGATCCTGCGTTATCTTCACCCTCAAATTGGCCTCTAACGCCCGTCCCTATTGCGTAGTTAGCTATTATTTACATAGCTAAAATACACCATAATTCGTGCACAAATGTGAAAGTTCAGGACTGGCCCAGTGAATAGCGTAGGAAAAAGTCTATCTTGCCGTTATAAACGAATATAAATTATTGATTTAAAATGATTTATACAACCAGGCTGACATTTTCAATTTAACACTAGAATTGCGATTTTTTAATCCAACTGAAACTTATACCCATATGACCCATGTTGTCACAGAAGCCTGCATCAAGTGCAAATATACCGATTGCGTTGACGTATGTCCCGTGGACTGCTTCGTGGAAGGCCCCAATTTTTTGACCATTGACCCCCGTGAGTGCATTGATTGCGCTGTGTGTGTTCCCGAATGCCCGGTAGGTGCTATTTACGCCGAAGAAGATGTGCCCCACAATCAGCGCCACATGATCAAGATCAACGCTGAACTCGCCAAATTGCCAAACTGGAAAACCATCACCAAGCGCAAGGCCGCATTGCCAGAGGCGAATGAGTGGAAAGACAGAACTGATAAATTATCAGAATTAATACGCTAGTATTTTATTGAAAAAGTCTTTGACGTTATTAATGAATTATTTCATTGATTTTCAATATGGGTAACTACTCAGGTCTTATACATCAATGACTTACGATCGATTTTTGTGTGAAAGTGCTCAAAATTTACGCAATTTTCGCCTTTTTTCGGCTTTTTTGAACTCTCCATATTTTCTAAAACGTTGTTTTGTAATGGATTTGT
>CAIXMC010000100.1 GCA_903920405.1 uncultured beta proteobacterium | reverse complement strand
ACAAATCCATTACAAAACAACGTTTTAGAAAATATGGAGAGTTCAAAAAAGCCGAAAAAAGGCGAAAATTGCGTAAATTTTGAGCACTTTCACACAAAAATCGATCGTAAGTCATTGATGTATAAGACCTGAGTAGTTACCTATTGCGTCATCTTCAATGAATTCGTTACAAACGCCCGTAAACATCTTCAAAGCGAACAATATCGTCTTCACCCAGATAAGAACCAGATTGCACTTCAATCAATTCCATCGGCACACACCCCGGGTTTTCCAGACGGTGCAGGGTGCCTAGTGGAATATAGATGGATTGGTTTTCGGATACCAGCGTATTCTTGTCCCCACATGTCACGCGCGCAGTGCCACTGACCACAATCCAATGCTCAGCACGGTGGTGGTGCATTTGCAGTGACAAGATGCCTTGAGGTTTGACCACAATGCGCTTGACCTGAAAACGATCGCCCACATCAACACGGTCATACCACCCCCAGGGACGAAACACTTTGCGGTGGATAGAACCCTCGGTACGTCCCTGTTTTTTAAGGGTATCCACAATTTTCTTGACATCTTGTGTGCTGTTTTTATGCGATACCAAAATGGCATCGGCGGTTTCCACCACCACCATGTCCTTCAGACCGACACAGGCAATCAAGCGGCCTTCGGACAGTGCCAAGGTGTTTTGGCAGTCTTGCAGTAGCACATCACCTTGCACTACATTGCCTTTTGTATCTTTGGGAAGAACCTGCCACAAGGCATCCCAAGCTCCCACATCCGACCAGCCCGCACGCATGGGCAGCACAATGCCAATCGGCAAACCTGCTTCACCAGAACTGACACCTGCGGCAATGCGCTCCATCACAGCGTAGTCGATGGAATCGCCAGGGCATTGGGCAAAAGTGGACGCATGAACCCTGACGAACTCACCCTCGGTCTTGCCTTGATCGAATGCACTTTGGCAGGCTGCCAGAATATCAGGGCGGCAGATGTTCATGGCCGAAAGCCAGACCGAGGCACGCATCATGAACAGGCCACTGTTCCACAAATAAGTGCCTTCGCTCAAGTAACGCTGTGCAGTGGGCAAGTCTGGTTTTTCAACAAAACGGGCAATCAAACGCGCCGTGTTGCTGGTAGAGGCATCACCGTAAAAAGCACCGGACTGGATGTAACCGTAGCCGGTTTCTGGAACATCAAAGGCAATGCCAAAGGTCACCACAGCGCCAGATTTTGCAAGCGCTGCACCTTCTGCCACCACACTTTGAAAGGCCGCAATGTCGCTGATCACATGGTCAGAGGGCATGACCAAAAGAACGGGGTCTGCACCGTTTTTGATAGCTGCCAACGCAGACAGGGTAAGGGCTGGAGCCGTATTTCTTCCACAAGATTCAAGCACCACTGTACCCGTCTTGCCCATCAGTCTAAGTTGCTCGGCAACGATAAAACGGTACTCTTCATTGCACACCACCATGGGTGATGCCAGTGTGACACCAGCAATGCCATCCACTCTGCGCACCGTAGCTTGCAGTAGTGAATCTTCGCTTGTGAGCGCAAGCAGTTGCTTGGGGTATTTTTCACGTGAGAGTGGCCACAAACGAGTGCCTGAACCACCTGACAAAATGACAGGTTGCAACAAGGTCATATCAACTCCAAATCAACAAGAAATATCAATCATCACCATTTTGAATGGCATCTGCCCTATCGTCAGTGTTTGACAACATCACCCAGCGCAGTTTCAGACATGCTGACATTGGAGACGGCTACCATTATTAACGGTTCGTCCAAGGCAACAGGCATGGTTTCCAATGCAATTTCCAGCGCCTTGTCAATCCACCGCACAGGAACAATTTCGATGCCATTTTTGACATTTTCAGGAATATCCTGAAGGTCTTTGGCATTGTCTTCGGGGATGAGGACGGTCTTGATGCCACCGCGCAACGCAGCCAACAGTTTTTCCTTGAGACCGCCTATGGCAGTGACTTCACCGCGCAAGGTGATTTCGCCAGTCATGGCCACATCGCAACGCACGGGAATCCCCGTCATGGCAGAAACAAACGCAGTCGTCATGGCAACACCGGCACTGGGTCCGTCTTTGGGTGTCGCACCATCGGGAACGTGGATGTGGATGTCTTTTTTCTCGAAAAACTCCTCCTTGATCCCTAAGCGGGCAGCGCGGCTGCGCACCACGGTACGAGCGGCTTCAACCGACTCTTTCATCACATCACCGAGCGAACCCGTGCGGGTGATCACTCCCTTGCCGTTCATCATCGCCGCTTCAATGGTCAGCAAATCCCCGCCAACCTCAGTCCAGGCTAATCCAACCACTTGACCCACCTGATTTTTTTTCTCGGCACGACCATAATCGAATTTGCGAACACCCAAAAATTCATTGAGATTTTGAATAGTCACACACACTTGGGGTGTCATTGTTTTGAGTTGCAGCGCTTTGACGACTTTGCGACATATTTTGGATAACTCACGCTCAAGCGAACGCACACCGGCTTCTCGGGTGTAGTAGCGAATAATGTCACGCACTGCATCTTTTGTGACTGCCAATTCATGCAGTGCCACTCCGTTATTTTTAAGTTGTTTAGGCCATAAATAACGGGTAGCAATATTAATTTTTTCGTCTTCGGTATAACCTGACAGCCTGATAACTTCCATGCGATCCAGTAAGGCAGGAGGAATGTTCATGGAATTGGAAGTCGCCACAAACATCACATCACTCAAGTCAAAATCAACCTCAACATAATGATCTGAAAACTTGTGATTTTGTTCAGGGTCTAGCACTTCGAGCAAGGCACTTGATGGGTCACCACGCGAATCAGTGCCTAATTTATCAATTTCATCAAGCAAAAATAATGGGTTGCGCGTTCCAACCTTGTTGAGGCTTTGCAATACCTTGCCTGGCATGGCGGCAATGTAAGTGCGTCGATGACCACGAATCTCCGCTTCATCACGCACACCACCCAAAGCCATACGAACATACTTTCGCCCAGTGGCCTTGGCAATGGATTGTCCAAGAGAAGTTTTACCGACCCCAGGCGGGCCAACCAAACACAAAATAGGGGCTTTGACTTTATCAACCCGCTGCTGCACTGCGAGGTATTCCAGAATACGGTCCTTGACTTTGTCCAGACCAAAATGATCTTCATTTAAAACCACTTCGGCATTAGCAAGGTCGTGTTTGATTTTTGTTTTATTGGACCAAGGCAACCCCACCAAAATATCAATGTAATTACGAACCACCGTAGCTTCTGCTGACATGGGAGACATCAGCTTGAGTTTTTTTAGCTCGCCGTGGACTTTATCAAGCGCTTCCTTGGGCATTTTGGCTGATTTGATTTTCTTTTCCAGTTCATTAATATCAGCCCCCTCTTCACCTTCACCCAATTCCTTTTGAATGGCTTTGACTTGTTCGTTCAAATAAAAATCGCGCTGATTTTTTTCTATTTGCCGCTTGACACGAACGCGGATTTTTTTATCCACATTCAAAATATCAACTTCTCTGTCGATTTGCTCAAACAAATTTTCCAGGCGTTCCTTGATATGAAACGATGCCAATATGGCCTGTTTGCCGTCAAGATTCAAAGGCAAATGCGCAGCAATAGTGTCAGCAAGGCGACCGGGGTCTTCAATGCTGGAAATGGACATCATAATTTCAGGTGGAATTTTTTTATTGATTTTGACGTATTGATCAAAATGCTGAAATACCGCACGCCGCAAGGCTTCAATTTCACTCTCTTTGGCTTTGGAGAGGGAAACCATTTCCGATGACATATCAATAGGTTCGACACGAACTGTGAAGTATGACGGACCATCTTCAATGTTCATCACACGCGCTCGTTGCAGCCCTTCCACCAACACTTTGACCGTTCCATCGGGCAATTTCAAAATTTGAAGCAGAGTGGCAATGCACCCTACATCAAACATATCTGTCACCATGGGGTCGTCTTTGGATGCCGTTTTTTGTGCGACAAGCATGATGCGACGATCAGATGCCATGGCGGCATCCAATGCTTTGATACTTCTAGGTCGTCCTACAAAAAGAGGAATCACCATATGGGGAAAAACAACCACATCACGCAATGGCAACAGGGGAAAATCCAACAGATGAGAAGGTAGGAGAGAATGTACGGACATAAAAATCCCTTTCACCAAGTCAATAAAAAGCCAACACCAAGGATATTATTGACCATATCCTAAGGATATGGTCAATAATAAGTTCCGCATTTGGCTCGTCAGATTTGGGCGCACTGCGTCGTTACAAATCGCTTCTGTGGCTGGGCCACACTGCGCGATTTGCGCCTAGCATT
>CAIXMC010000099.1 GCA_903920405.1 uncultured beta proteobacterium | reverse complement strand
GCAATGCTAGGCGCAAATCGCGCGGTGTGGCCATGCCACATAAGCGATTTGTAACGACGCAGTGCGCCCAAATCTGACGAGCCAAATGGGGAACTTATTACTGACCACATCCTTAGTGAAGATAACAAGCGGTCAACTGCGGAACCTAGGATCATGCTGCAAGTTCATGAACGCCTTGAACACGGCCGCCGGCCAACACGCGTGCGCGCAAGGCATCTTTGGAATACGCACCTGCCCAATTTTCACTGGGCTGGGCATTGGCTGCTGTTTGCACATAAGACAGCAAAGGGTGAGCCGGTGTGTCGCAAGGTTTGGCAAACCAGTCTTTGAGCGCGCTTTGAACCACGTGCGATTTGGACAGGCCCTTGACCTCGCAATAGCGGTTGAGTTGGCTCTCGAGAGCATTGGAAAGGCGAACGGTGAGTGTCATGATGTAGATTACAAAAATTATTAATAGTGTATTACATCTTGCACTTGATTTGAGAGGGCGCAGTTTTGGCGGTGCGTTTCAACCTTGTAGAAGCGGCTTCCAGCCGCATTTCAATAAGGATGTGGTCAGTAATAAGTTCCCCATTTGGCCGTCAGAGTTAAAAATGCAATGCTAGGCGCAAATCGCGCGGTGTGGCCATGCCACATAAGCGATTTGTAACGACGCAGTGCGCCAAAATCTGACGAGCCAAATGCGGAACTTATTACTGACCAAATCCTTATGTGGCTGGGCCACACTGCGCGATTTGTAACGACGAAGTGCGCCAAAATCTGACGAGCCAAATGCGGAACTTATTATTGACCATATCCTAAGTGGGAAGCCAGCACGGACTATCGGCAGATAGGGTCATTTTTGCATCGGCGAGAACACTCAGACGCCGAACTTGGCGTAGTACTGGGCTATGGCAGGTGCTTGGGCAATGCGCTGCATGTGGATATTGAGCTGTGGGGCAACCTTTTCCACAAGATCAGTTGGCACATGCTCCAATCGACCGGAGTTGAGGCCGCGCACATAGGTAAACACCTTCAGGTCAGCAATGGTGAGGCGATGGTCGGCAAAGTACTCACTGCCATGTGCTTGCAGTTGGTTCTGTAACCAACCCAGGTACATTGTCAAAGGCCCGTTCACCAGTGCTGTACGGGCTTCCTTCAAGTCATCGCCGGTCATGCTGTACGTGGGGCCCATTTTGATGATGGCATCCTCAACAGCACCCATCACTTCGTCGCACAGCAGTGCCTGGAATGGATCGGCAGGGTACAGGCCAGCGAGTTTGCCCACATAACGTGTAATCGCATCGCTTTGGGTCACCTGCACGCCGTCCACGTGCAAAGTTGGCACCTGCCCGAAGGGCGTGGATTTGCGCACCGCTGCCAAGTCTGCATAGGCAAAGCGGTAGTCCTCAAAGGCAATATTGCCCATGTGCATTGCCAGGCGTGCCGGCTCAGCGCGTCCGCCGTGAAAGTCGAAATAGGTGAGTTTGATTTGACTCATGATGATTACCTGAAAATAATTTGTTTGGTGGAAGGGGCCACTTTAGCAGGGTTGAACCCAGTTCTTCACACGGCTTTTGATGTTTCATCCTACGGGTTGCGATTCAAAGTGATGTGGTGATATCAAATGAGCGCATAAATTTGTCTCTACATCGGTTCATTCGCTATAAATCGTGCCTTCTGGCGTTCCCACACGACACCTGTTCCCAGCATCACTTTGAGTCGAACCCCATCCTATGTGGCCACATAGGGTTTGCAGGCCGCTCGCTGCAATCTGTCCCGCACCCCGTCCCATTCGGCAGTATCTGGCACAGTCTCTGTCCAAATCTGGCTGACACCCACTGCATCAAAATGTCTGAGCACGGCAAACAATTGCTGTGCTGCACCGGCAGCATCCAAGGGCATGGGCAGGTGGTACAACGTGGGCGGCACATCGACTGGAGTGCGCGACCACACAGCCACAGCGGAACGGGTTGGTGGCAAATCGTCCAGGGCCTGTCGCAGTGCTACAGCATTCAGCAGCACAACCTCTGCGCGAGGCGCATAGTGAGATTCAAGTGTTCCAGAGGCCTTGGGCGCTTGTCCAGTCAGCGTTGATATATCTTGATTCAGTAGCACTTTCAAGCCACAAACCGCCTGCACCTGATCTGGCGTGATGATTCCAGGTCGCAGCAGCACCGGCTGACTGCGTGTGCAGTCCATGATGGTGGACTCTATGCCCACGCTGCATGGCCCGCCGTCCAAAATCAGCAGGTCGTCTCCAAACTCATCTTGAACGTGCTGTGCTGTGGTGGGGCTGACCCGTCCAAACAGGTTGGCACTGGGCGCTGCAATGCCCCACACCACGGGGTGACCTGAAGATATGAGCGACTGAAGTAAATTTTGGGCGACGAAGTGCCTGGGGCATCGCAAGCCAATCGTGCTGTTGCCACCTGCTGCCGCTGCGGCTACACCATCGCGGCGATGCAAAATGAGCGTCAATGCCCCAGGCCAAAAAGCTGCCATCAACCTTTTGGCAAAGTCAGGAACATCAGAAGCAAAGTGCGCCACGGCGCTTGCATCTGCCACATGCACAATCAATGGATGGTCCGCCGGGCGACCTTTGGCCGCAAAAATGCGTGCCACAGCACCCTTATCATCCGCATTGGCCCCTAGGCCATAAACGGTTTCAGTAGGTAGGCCAAAAATGCCTCCAGCCCTTATGCAGCTTGCGCAGACAGCTATTGAATTTGTATCATTACAGGACAGGATCATGGGAATATGAGGCAATGACGGGGTGAGATCGCAAAATGGGCTTCCCACTTAAGGCGGGACAAATGCAATATCAATGGGTTACGTTTGATTCGCTCACGTGGTTTTCTTGGCAGGGGAAGCTCACACATTTGGCTGATTAGCCGTAACAAGCGCAGGCATCTGATTTCATCTCTGTCCCG
>CAIXMC010000098.1 GCA_903920405.1 uncultured beta proteobacterium | reverse complement strand
CGGGACAGAGATGAAATCAGATGCCTGCGCTTGTTACGGCTAATCAGCCAAATGTGTGAGCTTCCCCTGCCAAGAAAACCACGTGAGCGAATCAAACGTAACCCATTGATATTGCATTTGTCCCGCCTTAAGTGGGAAGCCGAGCAACAGCGGCACAGCAATATGTTTCACAGTCTTGTCTTTCACGACTGGCGTCACCGCATTGCTGTCATGTGCGGCCTGTTCAATTTGCCAATGCCAGTGACTCTGAGCAACGACATAGCGCGCCTGAAGGCGTTAGGATATGGTCAACAATAAGTTCCGCATTTGGCCGTTAGAGTTGGGATGCAATGCCAGGCGAAAATCGTGCGGTGTGGCCCAGCCACATAAGCGATTTGTAACGACGCAGTGCGCCCAAATCTGACGAGCCAAATGCGGAACTTATTATTGACCATATCCTTAGCGGCTCTGTATCAACCGCCCGCTTGAGTTGGGCGTGTTGTCGATGACACAAAGTTGATACCAATTTCACATTTTGGCCATGCTTCGCCTGGCATCTTGAATAACATTAGGCTTATGAATACATGCTTTGATTTTGCGAAAATCCGTGTTGTTGATCAACATGTCAGTGTCCCGCCACGTGACAACCCATTAGAGAGACCAGGCATATGACTCATAACAGACCTCGCATTCTGGCGATCGATGACACACCGGCCAATTTGATGACGCTGGGCGCAGCGCTGGGCAATGAATTTGATTTTCAGATTGCCACAAGCGGCCATGAAGGGCTGATTCTGGCCGCACAAAGACCGCCAGACATCATCATCCTTGACGTGATGATGCCAGGAATGGATGGCTTTGAGACCTGTCGCCGGCTCAAGAATGACACGAAACTGCAGCATGTTCCTGTGATTTTTTTGACTTCCTTGACCGAGCCTGATGCTGAAAGTACCGGTTTGGCCTTGGGCGCTGCAGACTACCTGACCAAACCCATCAATATTGACATCGCTAAACACAGAATTCGCAATTTGCTTGAGCGCCAGCGCTTGTACCAGGAGGTGGCCGCCCAACGCGATCAACTCTTGCAATACGCTTATTTCGACACATTGACCAAACTGCCCAACCGGCGCTTGCTCAATGACCGCCTGACCCAGACGATTGCCACCGGCAAGCGAAGTAGGCACTATGGGGCACTGATGTTTCTTGATCTGGACAATTTCAAACCGCTCAACGATGTGCATGGGCATGAAGTTGGCGATTTGCTACTGATAGAGGCCGCCAGCCGAATCAAACATTGCGTGCGTGAAATTGACACCGTAGCACGCTTCGGTGGCGATGAATTTGTGGTCGTGCTCTGTGATTTACATTCAGACCCAAAAGAAGCGACTGAGCAGGCTGGCATCGTCGCTGAAAAAATCCGCAGTGCGATCTTCCAAACTTTTACTCTTTCACTGCAACGTCCAGGCAAAACGATGGTTACCGTGGAACATCACTGCACGGCGAGCATCGGTGTGACTTTGTTGCTTCACGATGATGCCCACTGCGAAGCCGACTTTCTTAAATGGGCAGATGCCGCCATGTACCAGGCTAAAAAGGCCGGGCGCAACCAGATTCGGTTTTATGCAACCACTGCCTGAGCCAATCAACTGCAACGAAGTCACTGATGACGCACGCCATCAGTCACTGCCAACCATGGTCGGCTTCTGGGACAAGCAACTGCGCAACCGGTTTGGTAATCAGGCTTATGCCGCCTGGTTCGCAGTCGATCCGGCACACATGCAGGGCATGCACCTGCGCGATGTTATTGGTGAACAACGCTACTTGCAAAACCTGCCCTACATTGAAGCCGCTCTGCGGGGCCAGATTCAGCGGTTTGAGCGCGAAATCGTTTCCCCGGACGGCAAGCAAACCTGGTATTCACGCACCCAATATCTGCCCGAGATCACGGATGGCGAGGTGCAAGGTTTTTACGCCGTGGTTTACGACGTCACCGATGCCCACAAAAACCAACGAGCGCTAACAAGAAGTAACCATGACCTCCAGCACGCCCAATTCGTAGCACAAATCGGCAGTTGGTGGTGTGAGGGAAAAAGTCAAAAACTTGAAGGTTCGAATCAAACTTTTGACATTTTGGGCTGGGCACCTAGTGCAGGCATGTGCTTCAATGACCTGCTGGCTTTGATTCACCAGGATGACCGCGCGGACTTTGATGCCCATTGGCAGAGCGTGCTGAGGGGGCAGACTTCAATCTGTCTCCACCGGATTGTGGTCGGCGGTGAAACCAAGTGGGTGCAGCAAGTCATGCAGCATAACTACGATGCAAAGGGTTTTCAGTGTGGTTACTGTGGCACCATTCAGGATGTGACGATTCACAAGAACGCCCAGCAAAAACTAGAACAAGCCGAGCTGCTGTTGCACTCAGCCATTGATGCAGTCAGTGAATCTTTTGTCATTTATGACGAGAACGACCGATTGGTTTTTTGCAATGAACGATACCGTGAGGGTTTTTGCACCAGTGCGCCGATGATCGAAATTGGACGAACCTTTGAAGAATTCCTTCGCTACGGGGTACAACATGGCCAATATAAGTCAGCTATCGGACGTGAAGACGACTGGATTGCCGAACGGCTGGCCATTCACGCCCAGGGCAATTATGCGTTAATCGAGTCACTGGACGAGGGGCGCTGGGTTAAAACGCTTGAAAAGCGAACCCCCACAGGTCACAGGGTGGGTTTCAGCTTTGATATCACCGAGCTTTACCAGGCAAAACAAGCCGCCGAAGCCGCCAACATTGCAAAAAACCAGTTCCTGTCCACCATGAGTCACGAAATCCGCACACCGATGAACGGCATTCTGGGTATGGCACAAGTGCTATTGGCACCCAACCTGTCAGACAACGACCGGCTCAATTTCGCCAAGATTATTCTCAGCTCAGGGCAGACACTGCTTGCCCTGCTCAACGATATTTTGGATATCTCCAAAATGGAAGCCGGCGAGTTGAAACTTGAATCCAACCCGCTTGTGCCGCTGCAAGTGATGGATGAAACTCTGTCACTGTTTTCCAAAATAATCCAGGGCAAGGGCATACAGCTTGAGTCCCGCTGGAGTGGTCCACAACAAAGCTATCTGGGAGATGCACGAAGGCTGCGTCAGATGCTTTCCAACTACCTTAACAATGCCATCAAGTTCAGCAGTCAGGGAGTGATTCAGGTGGAGGCGCACGAACTCAGTCGCGATGCAAAGACCGCCTGGCTCGAATTCGCTGTCACCGACCCTGGCATTGGCATTGCCAAGGATAAACAGGCTCATTTGTTCGAACGCTTCTCGCAAGCCGACAACTCGATGTCACGTCGCCATGGGGGCACTGGGCTGAGCCTGTCTATCGTTCGCAGCCTAGCCCAATCCATGGGTGGCGAAGTTGGCATGGAAAGCCAAGCCGGGCAGGGTTCACGCTTCTGGTTTCGTGCGCGCCTGGGACTGTGTGCAACAGACGCATCCAAGCCACAAGCGCTGCCTGCCGTCCCAACGAGCACTCAAGCGCTGCAGCCGCCACAGTTTTACTGCCGCGTCATGGTGGTTGAGGACAGCTTGCTACAACAAAAAATTGTCAACACATTGCTCAATCACCGTGGGGTGAAAACTGAACTCGTGGCCAATGGACAGGAGTGCTTGAACGCCATCGAAAAAGGCAGCAAGGTAGATCTGATTTTGATGGACATTCGCATGCCGGTCATGGACGGCTTTGAAACCGCCCGGCGGCTACGTCGGTGGGAGGCCATCAACAGCCAGCCACGCCGGCCCATCATTGCACTGACGGCAAGCGTTTTTGCAGACGACCAGCAACGCTGCCTGGTGGCGGGCATGGATGACTTTTTGACCAAGCCGATCAACGCCTTCGCGCTTGAATCTACGCTCAAAAAGTGGCTGCCTGCAACGCCACGAGCCACGCCAGCACCTGTCATGGCCAAGCCACCGATTGACACGCGGGTTGTGCCATTGATAACTGAGATTCTTCCGTTGCTCGAACAAAACAAATTCGACGCACTGCGCCGCTTTAAGGAGTTGCAGCAAATCGTTGCCAACACCTGCCTAGAGGAAGAAATGGCTCACATCGGTCAAATGCTCGAAGGGTTTCAATTTGAACTGGTACACATGCGTTTGCAAAAAATGGTATTCGCCAGCCAGCAGGAAGATACGCACCATGATCCTGGATTCCTCGGTTGACCGCTTATTATCTTCACTAAACCGTTATGAAAATTGATATTTGTTACCTCGATGGAGTTCACCCTTTGGGTGAGAGCGCTACGCACCCGATTGAGCTACTGACGACACGTCTGGGGGTGTTGCTCCTCCTAGCAGGCAGTAGCCTGCGTCGTCGTCGCGCCTACCCAAACGCGCCGCCAGTAGCCCACTCGGGCGCGTTCAACTGAGGAATCTAGGATGAATGATCAACGCTCCATGGTTCTGGCCATTGACGACACACCGGTCAATTTATTGGCTTTGGGCGCAGTATTAGGCGAGGACATTGATCTGCAAGTGGCCACCTCGGGTATGGCTGGTTTGGCTTTGGCGGCAAAATCGAAACCGGACTTGATTCTGCTCGATGTCATGATGCCAGAAGTGGACGGTTACGAGACTTATCGGCGACTCAGGATGGACCCCTTGCTGCAAAACATTCCGGTCATCTTCCTGACGGCATTGAGCAGTGGCGAGGACGAGTCAGCCGGTTTGGCTTCCCACTTAAGGCGGGACAAATGCAATATCAATGGGTTACGTTTGATTCGCTCACGTGGTTTTCTTGGCAGGGGAAGCTCACCCATTTGGTTGATTAGCCGTAACAAGCGCATGCAACTGACTTCATCCCTGTCCCGCCTTAAGTGG
>CAIXMC010000097.1 GCA_903920405.1 uncultured beta proteobacterium | reverse complement strand
CGGGACAGAGATGAAATCAGATGCCTGCGCTTGTTACGGCTAATCAGCCAAATGTGTGAGCTTCCCCTGCCAAGAAAACCACGTGAGCGAATCAAACGTAACCCATTGATATTGCATTTGTCCCGCCTTAAGTGGGAAGCCTTTCCATCAAATCCGGTCGAATCCAGAATACAGCTTCCAACAAGGCTCATGTCTGCCCCCATGACACGATAGACACCCTGGCTATCCAGAGCAAAAATGTACAAATCCCTGTCGATGAAGCTGCTTTGCGGGTCACAAAAGACCCTTGCCGCTTTGACAAAACCCACCGATTGCACCAACGCGTAAGCGTTTTTGGCCATGGCCATGGCCTCGTCTGTGGTGCCTTGGCGCAATGCGATGAAGGTCACTGCATCTGCGAGCTGCCCGGATCGCTGTACCAGTCGAAAAGAATGGTGGGTCGTTCGCTCAATCAAGCCCACGTTTTCGGTGGTCACACGGTCCATGTTGCCGACAGCATGAACCACCTCGGACAAGGCTGTACTTTGTTGAATACTGCCGTCTGCCATGGCGCTGACGTTGACGTTGTGCGAAACCTCCCTCACGCCAGTGACCAAACTCTCCATGGACACATTGATCGATTGAATGGCTTTGACTGTGGTGGTGACCTGCGAAGACGAATCATCGATGAGCATGCGAATTTCTTTGGCCGCGACCAAGCTGCGCCCGGCCAGCGCACGCACTTCGCCAGCCACCACCGAAAAGCCCAGACCCTGCTTGCCCGCGTGTGCGGCCTCAACGACAGCGTTGAGCGCCAACAAGTTGATCTGAAACGAAATGCCATCCATGGTTTTGATAATCTCGGACATTTTGTTGGATGTGAATTGCAGCGCGTCCATACCTGCCATCGTCTGGTCCATCAGTTTCGTGGCTTTGTTGGCTTCTTCAGCCAGGCAGAGGGTCATCAGGCTCACCTCTTGTGTTGCCTCTGAATTGTGTGCTACGGTGTCACTGATGCATTTCACGTTGGACGTGATAGCGACCAGATGGCTGGTCTGGGACTGTGTGCGCTGCGACAACGCGTCGCTGTCATCCACCAGTTTTGTGCCCACATCTGTCACCAGAGCTGCTGCACTGCGCACATCTGCCACCAACGCCGACAGCACGTTGAGCATGCCCTCAAATTCCCTGCCGATCATGGCAAACTCATCTTGACCTGGTATGGCCACTTTGACCGCAAGATTGCCGCGCGTTCCTTCTTTCAAGGCACACAGCAGCATTGCCACGCTACTGCTGGTTGCGCTGATCAACCCCAGCATCAGGTAAGGGATGTCCCACTTCAGACCTCCCCGCCTTTTTTCTAAAACCTTACCTAATCCAATGATTTTATTGACAATCAGTGATTTTTGGACAAAGTAGCCATATCGTAAAAATTTTTATGTTGATTTATATCTGAAGTTTCGGGGTTCATTTTGACCCACAAACATTACACAACCCATTGATTTACGACGATTCCAATCGCATTTGCAAGGGGTCGAGTTGAAGGGCTTGCGCGAAGAAGCGTTGTACGTGTAGGTCAATCGTT
>CAIXMC010000096.1 GCA_903920405.1 uncultured beta proteobacterium | reverse complement strand
CTGGCGTTTAACCATGCAGCCCCATCTGCAGGCGATGGCAGTCAGCCTGTGGAAGTGGTGATTTTGTCGCGCAATGACCCCGTATCAGGGATGCGGGTGTTTCGCTCTGCCCAGCACTATGGCTTGTCGATTGAGCGTGGCAGCTTTACACGCGGCCAATCGCCCTGGCGCTACCTGAAGCCTCTTCATGCCAATTTGTTTTTAAGTGCGCATTTGAGCGATGTCCGTGCTGCACTGGCTGCTGGCGTTCCCGCCGCGCAGGTTTATCCACAATCCATCCACGCCAGCGATACCCACCCTGCTGAAGTTCGCATTGCTTTTGACGGGGATGCCGTGCTGTTCAGTGACGAAGCCGAGCGGGTTTATCAAGCCCAGGGTCTGCAAGCCTTTCAGCAGCACGAAGTTGACCATGCCACACTGCCCCTGCCCGATGGCCCTTTCAAACCTTTGCTGGCTGCACTGCAACGGCTGCAAGCCGCAGGCACTCCTGCCATGCGCATTCGCACAGCGCTGGTCACTGCCCGAAGTGCCCCAGCGCACGAACGCGCCATTCGCACACTGATGAACTGGCAGGTAGAAGTCGATGAGGCCATGTTTTTAGGTGGCTTGGACAAAGGCGAATTTTTGCGAGAATTTGAACCTGATTTTTTCTTTGACGACCAAACCGGCCATATCCAATCGGCTTCGCGGCATGTGCCCTCAGGCCATGTGGCCAGTGGAATACGCACTGCTGATTCGTAATTCGTAATTCGTAATTTTGACCATCACCTCATGACGTTTCTCAACAAACTCAAAACTTTTAAAGCCTTCATCGCCAAAGCCTGGGCATTGACGCAACCCTATTTTTATTCAGATCAAAAATTCAAGGCACGCGCTTTGTTGGCAGGTATTGTGGTGCTGAACCTGGCTTTGGTTTATATGGCGGTTTTGTTTAACGAATGGAACAAACTGTTTTACAACGCCCTGCAAGACAAAAACGCTGCCGTTTTTTGGGCGCAGTTGGGGCGCTTCACTTATCTGGCGTTTATTTTCATCATCATGGCTGTCTATAGGTTTTACCTGACGCAAGTGCTGCAACTGCGCTGGCGTGCCTGGATGACGGGTCATTATCTGGATCGTTGGCTGTCCAACCAGGCGTTTTATCATCTGGAACTGGCCCGCTTTGCCAAGAACACACCTTATCCGGATAACCCTGACCAACGTATTCAGGAAGACATCAACCAGTTCACCAGCTACACCATCTCCATCATCATGGGGTTGCTCCACGCTGTAGTCACACTGGCAAGTTTTGTGGGCATTTTGTGGGGCTTGTCGGGCAGTTTTGCCTTTACCGTGGCGGGCACGTCGTTCAATATTCCCGGGTTTATGGTGTGGATGGCTGTGCTTTACTGCGTGACGGGCAGTGTGGTGACGCACTTCATTGGTCGGCCCCAAATCAAGCTGAATTTTGAACAGCAGCGTTTGGAAGCTGATTTTCGTCACCACATGGTACGCATCCGCGAATACAGCGAGGCCATTGCACTCGACAGAGGTGAAACTGTGGAACGCACTCAGTTGGATCAGCGTTTTGGACGGGTGATCAATAATACTTTGGCGCTGATCAAGGCACAAAAAAATCTGGTCTGGTTTACCAGTTTTTTTGGACAGGCCGCCGTGGTATTTCCGTTTGTAGTGGCAGCGCCGCGTTTTTTCAGTGGCGCCATTCCACTGGGTGCGTTAACACAGATTGCCAGCGCTTTTGGTCATGTTCAAGGAGCATTGAGCTGGTTTGTCGATAGCTACGGTAGTCTGGCAGCCTGGCGTGCCACCACCGACCGACTCACCAGTTTTGAAGCATCATTTCAGGCTGTAACGCTTGACAGGTCTGCGTTGGTAGCTATCAATTCAGATGCATTAAATATACACAACGTGACCATTCAACTGCCCGACGGCACAGCCTTGTTGAACCACTTGCAGTGGCATATTGAACCCTGTAGCCAGGTGCTGCTTCAAGGCGCATCGGGCAGTGGAAAATCAACTTTGTTTCGTAGCATCGCTGGGATATGGCCGTATTGCAGTGGGCAGATAGAGCGTCCGCAGGATTGTGTTTTTATCCCACAGCGCCCCTACTTTCCCAATGGCACACTGCGCGAAGCTTTAGCCTACCCCACTTCAGTGCAAGACATCGGCGATGAAGCCTTGTGTTTGGCGCTAGAGAAGGCACAGCTTGGTCATTTGACAGGGCGGCTGGATGAAACCGCCGCCTGGGGACAAACGCTCTCGGGCGGTGAGCTTCAAAGGCTGGCCATTGCCCGCGTTTTGCTTAAACCGGCGCGGTGGGTGTTTGCCGATGAAGCCACCAGCGCCCTTGATGAAACGACCGAAAATAAAATGTATAAAACGCTGCTTGAGCATATGAAACAAGCACAATGCACTCTTGTTTCAATAGCGCATAAGCCAACGCTTGCTATTTTTCACAATGACATCTGGATCATTGAAGACCGGCAAGAGGGGGCGGGTTTTGTGATGCACCACTGCACAAAACCCTCATGACCACATCCTAAACGGTTACATTCAAAGTGATGTGAAGTAGCTAACATGGATACATACAAGGACACGTGTGAGACGAATTTATTCGTCTAGTTAACTATTAAAAAGATAGCTAACTACGCAAGTAGGACGGGCGCTAGAGGCCGATTTGTTATACCAAAAAACTCACTCAAGTTCGCGCGGCTTGACTGGTAGATATTGCTGCCTCCACATTACTTTGAATCACACCTGGATGTTTCATGGTTTTATTATTACAAATAATTGATTTATATCAGAAAAATGTAGGAACTAAAATTTAAACTTACGAAATCCAGTATGAAACCAAATTTTGTGCGCATCGGTCAGTTATTGCCGTGGCTGGCATCGCCTGTATTTGAAGGTGACGAAGAAAAGACGCGCCAGGCTGGCTTGGTCAACATGGTTGGATTGGCCAGCATTGCCTTTGCCTGTGCTGTCATGGTGAGCAGCGTGCTTGATGGCACCATGCCTTTTGTCACCTTGATCATTGACCTGGTTGCGTGCATCGTGATGATTCAATTTCTGCTCTGGTTGCGTCGTGGCAGGGTGGCCTGGGCGCGTCTTGGGCTGATGATTTTTGGTCTGGTTTACCTCACTGCGGCGACCGCCAGCCTGGGAAGCATTGGCACACCTACGGCGGCCATCTTTACTTTCTGGGTGCTGATGATGGGGGTGCTGTTTGATCTGCGCGGCATTGTGCTGGGAACGGTGGGTGCCTCGCTGGCCATTATGGGGTTGATCGTGGCCGAAAACGCCGGTTGGCTGCCTCCCTATCCGCCCGGTACAAGTGTGTCGGATTGGGTGACTTACACCGCCTTGTTCGCGTTTACCAGTGGTTTAACTTATTACATCAATCAGGGGACGAAAAGGGCACTGATGCTTGCTCAGACGGAAGTCAATCAACGCAAACAGGCAGAAATCCAGCTCCTCGCGACAAAAAACAAGCTGCAAGGCATCCTCAACGGTTTGCCTGACCTGCTGTTGGAAGTGAGCCTGGATGGTGTGATTCATGACTACCGGTCGCCACGCGCCGACCTGTTAGCCACCACACCAGAGGCCTTTCTGGGTAAGAATCTCTTTGAGTTCTTGCCAAGGGAAGCAGCACAACGGGTGATCGACGCCATAAAAGAAGCAGCACGCAACGGCCTGTCCAGTGGCACCACTTTCGCGCTGGAGCAGCTACAAGGCACGCGTTGGTTTGAACTGTCGGTATCAGTCAAGCCGGGTGGCGACGAGCAGGATCAGCGATTCATTTGCCTCTGTCGTGACACGACCATGCGTCGGCTGGCAGAGAATGCGCTGATGGTCAGCGAGACGCGCCATCGGCTATTGGCAGACAACGCCCGTGACATCGTCTGGAGCATGACTGGCAGCGGCTTGCTTTCCTATGTCAGTCCCGCGGTCGAGACGGTGTTGGGCTTTACCCAAGATGAAGTCAGGCAGCAGACCATGGAAGTGATGTTTGCGCCCACATCTTTTGCTGTCTGGCTGGCTTATATGCAGCAATTACAAACTGACTGCAGCGAGGGCAATCCGCCTGAGAGTTTTCGACAAGAGCTTTTATGTCGGTGCAAAAATGGGGCCACCGTTTGGACCGATGTCATGGCCCATCCGATGTTCAACGACGAAGGTCTGGTAGAGATTGTCGGTGTGTCGCGTGACATCACGGAGCACAAACGGCTAGTGAGCGAGTTGCAGAAGGCGCATGATGTTGCCCAGGCTGCGAAACAGGCCTTGCAAAGCGCCAATGAAGAGTTGTCCAGGATCGCTATCACCGACCCGCTGACCGGCGTTTACAACCGGCGGCATTTCGTCAAGGTAGCCGACACCGAAAGAGCGCAGGTGCAGCGCTACCAGACCACTTTGTCAATGCTGATATTCGACATTGATCACTTCAAGTCGATCAACGACAACTTTGGCCACCCAACCGGAGACAGTGTTCTGATCGAAATCACCCAATTGGTGTCATCTGCGCTCAGGCAAGGGGATGTTTTGGCGCGCTGGGGTGGGGAAGAGTTTGTGGTGATCATGCCGCAATGTGGCGCACTGGAGGCCATGCAACTGGCTGAAAAACTTCGCGCACTGATTGCAGCGCATCCGTTTGCAGAGGTTCGTACCGTGACGGTCAGTCTGGGTGTAGCCGAGTTCAAGCCCGGT
>CAIXMC010000095.1 GCA_903920405.1 uncultured beta proteobacterium | reverse complement strand
CCCCCAACTGATGGGCCAGGGGCGCGGCATGGCGCAGTTTGGGCCGCTTCAGACGCTGGCACAGGCGCTGCCACTTGAATTTAAATCAGTCGATGCCATTGGACCGGATTTGCGCATCGTCGCCCGCGTTCGTGGCCGTGATCGTTTTTAAGTGACTTCACCACCATTCAAACCCAACGTGACTGCTTTGCTGCTGTCGCAGATGATGCTGGTGGTGCCCGCCGTGGGCATGCCCAACGAATCGCTGCTGCAAGACACGTTCAAGTCAATGATCGTCAGCATGTTGGCGCTGACGGCATCGTTTGCATTCTTCTGGCCTCGCCGAAAAGCAGGTGTTGTGCTCAGGTTTCATGGTGTGCTGGCACTGCCTTTGGCGCTGATGTTGTACGCGCTCTGTAGCATGGTCTGGTCGCACACATACCTGGGCGGGGTTGAGGCGGTTCGCTGGTTTATTTTTAGCCTGGTGCTGTTTTTGGGAATGAACACCCTGACGCAGGCACGCGTCACATGGCTGGCTTGGGGAATTCACGTGGGTGCGGTGATGGCATCTCTTTGGGCGGCATTGCAGTTCTGGTTTGACTGGTCGTTTTTTGCACAAGCGCATCACCCTGCTTCCACCTTTGTCAATCGCAATTTTTTTGCCGAATTTGTGGTCTGTACTTTGCCCTGGTCAGTCTTGTTGCTGACTTGTATCCGTGACAAAACCAGCGTTTTTTTACTGACGTTTTCAATCGGGTTCAACGTGGTCGCCTTGATGATGACGGGCACAAGATCAGCGCTGGCAGGGCTGCTTTTTTTGTTGCCCGTGTTACCCACTTTGGCATTCATGTACCGCAGGCAATGGGTGTCTTGCGGTTGGACGGCAGCTCATGGCCTGGGGCTGTTGGCATTGTTTTTGAGCACCATTCTGAGTCTGGGTAATTTGCCAACGGCCAATATCAAGCTCATCAATGAGTTTGGCCAAAGCACCGCCATTGACCGTGCCTTCAAGCGAACGCTCTCGATGACAAGCGCTGAGGAATACCGCAGCGGCTCGTTTTCAATCCGCGCACAGATGTGGCAAGCCACGACCCTGATGATCGCAGCCCACCCGCTCACAGGTGTGGGGGCAGGGGCCTGGGAGGTGCATATTCCACTGTTTCAGGATGCCAACACCCAGATGGAAATCGACTACTACGCCCACAATGAGCTGCTTCAGTTGCTGGCTGAGTACGGTATGGTTGGCTGGGGGTTTTTGTTGATCTTGCTGGCATTTCTGTGCCGAGCTGCCTATCTAACCTGGTCAGACCGTTCCGCAGCGTCTTGTCGTGAAGCCCCCTTGAGGGCCTTTACCCTGGTCAGTCTGCTAGTACTTGTGCTGGTCAGCAATGCAGGGTTTGCCTGGCGATTGGCTGGCACGGGGGCGCTGTTTGCGCTGGGTTTGGCGGTGCTGGCGGCGTCAGATGTGCGTCGGCATGGTCTGTCTGTAGGTCGATGGTATGCCCAAGGCCACCACTGTGTTGCTGCGTTGTGCCTGACCGCTGTTTGTACCGGGCCAGCCATGGTGATTGCACAGCAAGCCATTGAATGCGAAACCAAACTGGTGCGAGCCACTAAATTGGCGCTGACCATTTCTGCTTCCGGGGTACCCAATGATCCATTTTGGGCAAAAGACAGGGGAGAGCTGTTGCAACTGCTGAAACAAGGCATCGCGATCAACCCCCATTACCGCAAGATCACCCCCATGGTGGCCGATGCCCTAGCCAGTTGGGGCGACTGGGAAAACGCCATTGGGGTGTGGCAGTCTGTGCTGGCATCGCGTCCGTTTGTGGTGGTCATTCTGGCCAATGTCGCACGGGGTCAGATTCAAATGGGCAACCTGACCGCTGCACAAGACTTTTTTGACCGTGCCAAACGCATTCAGCCCAACGCTGCCTCGCTGACATCTCTGCAAGTGCTGCTCTGGAGCCGCACCGGTCATGAACAACAAGCCATGCAGAAAGCACAGGCATTGCTGCAAACCGGGGTGATTGACCGAGATCTGGTGCAAGTGGCCTACACACTGGGATTACAGCAACATCGCCCAGAGCTTGCCATCCTGGCGCTTGAACTGGGCATCAAAACCTGGCCCAAGCGCGCAGTTGATGGCTGGCTTAAACTGGGTGACATTTACAACTCGGCGGATGCCTTCGACACGACCAAGGCAAAACACGCTTACCAAAACGCGCTTAAAGCCACCGATCCGGCTTATGTGCAGATTGTTTTAAACCGGATACCAGCCATTTATCGATCAATTTAACCCTTTAGAAAATAAGCACATGTTCACTGGAATCATCACTGGCATCGGCCAGATCATCACCGTTGCTGCTCTTGGGCAGACCTCCGACCACGGCAAACGCCTGACGATTGCTTGTCCTCCCCATTATCTTGACGACATCACCCTGGGCGACAGCATTGCGCTCAATGGTGCCTGCATGACGGTGGCCGTCCTTGACGCGACACAGCAACAGTTTATGGTCGATATTTCTGCCGAGTCACTTGATAAAACGGCCGGACTCGATCGGTTAGGCATCATCAATCTTGAAAAAGCATTGCGAGCCCATGACCGGCTGGGTGGTCACATCGTCACAGGCCATGTCGATGGCATTGGCAGGGTGACGCATTTTGCCCAGCATGGAGAAAGTTGGGACCTGCGTGTGTTGGCTCCCACCTCATTGGCAAAATACCTGGCTTGCAAAGGCTCCATCACCATCAACGGTGTCAGCCTGACGGTCAACCAAATCGAAGAGGCTGGCAATGGATGTGAAATGCGCATCAACTTGATCCCCCACACCCTCCAGAACACGGCCTTGGCCAGCTTGCAAAGTGGCGCTTGCGTCAACCTTGAGATTGATTTGATTGCGCGCTATGTGGAGCGCATGCTCAGCGTGGATTCTGGTGACTTGGAAAATCAAAATTCCGTTGTGGAAACAGATTCGATGGGGAAAATGAGGATGCTTGAAAAACGTATATCGTGATAATCCTAGATTCCTCAGTTGAACGCGCCCGAGTGGGCTGCTGGCGACGCGGCGGCGCGACGATATGGAATGGTTCTGCCTTCGAGGAGGAGCAACACCCCCAGACGCGTCGCCAGTAGCTCAATCGGGTGCGTAGCGCTCTCACCCAAAAGGTGAACTCCATCGAAGTAACAAATATCAAAATCCATAACGATTTACTGAAGATAACAAGCGGTCAACTGAGGAATCTAGGTTCATGTGTTTTGCAATGGTCGCTTGACCTGCTTGCACTCCATAGCAGACCAAGTAGAATGTAGTTATGCTTATACAACCAAAAATACTTGTGCAATCAACGTGCGAATAGTCCTTGATACATCGGTCTTGGTGGCGGCGGCGCGCTCTCGAAACGGTGCCAGTTTCCAGCTTGTGTCAATGATGCCTACGCCCTGTTTTGACTTTGCACTGACTGTTGCACTCTACACAGAGTGGCAAGCTGTCTTGACCAGACCAGAGCATTTGCAACCTGGCGTTTCGGTTGAGGGTGTACTTGGATACCTCCGCTATTTGGCATCTTTGGCGCATCTGCAAGACGTTTACTTCTTGTGGCGACCGTTTTTGCATGACCCCGACGATGACATGGTGTTGGAATGTGCAGTTGCATCGGGCAGTCAGTACATCGTGACACACAATGTCAAAGATTTTCGACGTGTGCAACAACTGAAGGTGCATCCCATCAAACCTGCTGATTTTTTGAATCTTTTGAGGAATTGACCAATGACCGCATTGACCATTCGCCTACCCAACTCTGTTCACCAAAAAATCAAGGAACTGGCCGCACGGGATGATGTTTCGGTCAACCAGTTCATCGCCAGTGCTGCATCCGAAAAAATGGCATCCGTTTTGACACTGGATTTCCTCAAGGCGGAAGCTGACAAGGGTAAACGTAGTGATTTTGAACACTATTTGAGCATGGTGCCAGATGTGCCTGCGCAAGTGGGTGACGAGCGGGTGTAAACCCAATTTTTCATTAGCATGACACCATAAGTGCCTAAGCAAAAGTTATCCAACATAAAACATGACAAATGCCCTTGATCTGGTTACAGACCTCCCCGGAATGACAATGGAATGCGGCTAAAACTTGGACGGAATTTGGTGCATAAAGCTATAGCGCCAAAAAAATAGTTCTTATAAATCAACGTATAAACCAAAATCATAATGTCTACGCGGTGGCAAATTGTCCAATAATCGAAATTCAACAGCCAAATCAATTGGTTAAGTGATGTT
>CAIXMC010000094.1 GCA_903920405.1 uncultured beta proteobacterium | reverse complement strand
TTCCTGAAGAGACCACTCAGATCTTTCTGTCGCAAGTAGGCTTGGCCAGCATGCTGCACGACATCGGCAAGGTGGCCATTCCCGATGCCGTTCTGCTGAAGAAAGGCAGCCACACACAAGAAGAACGCGTGATCATGGAGATGCACGCCATCGCGGGAGAAAAAGTGCTTGCACGGGCAGCCCAAATGCTCAATGGGCCAAGTTATCTAACATTAGGTGCCCAAATTGCAGGCAGTCATCACGAGCATTTCGATGGCAAGGGTTATCCGCGTGGTCTCTCTGGTCATGAGATTCCCTTGGGTGCGCGTATCGTCGCAGTGATTGACGTTTTTGATGCCTTGTTGCACAAACGCCCCTACAAGGAACCATGGCCTTTGCAGGATGTCATCAACTATTTGCAGGAGCGTCGCCATAAGCAGTTTGATCCGGACGTGGTTGATGCCCTGATCGACTATGTCACCACAGAGGAACCAAGCTGGCTGTACGATTCATCTGATGAGCACTGAACACACAGTCAGCACACCCCTAGCTCAGGTTTAACAGCCAAAAAAACTGTATTGAAATCTCCGATATACACTCATATTGATGGCGGAGGCAACCCACTTCGATTTTGTATGTTTCGCTGTTGTAGTCCGGTGTTCTGCCTTCATCGCAGTTGAGATTGTCCATGTGTGCTGGCTTTGGTGAGCAACTCAATCATGTCACCTGCCCAAGCTTGGTTTTGCTCTTCGAGCAGGTAGGTCAGTTCGCGCAAATGGTGCTGGTTCACAAAGATAAGGGTGCATTGCTGGTGCTCGCATTGGTTGCCGTTGTGAAGGCAAAGCTGTTTTTCCCCCGGCGCTTGACTTCGTACAGGGCCGAGTCTGCGGCGTGAAGCAGCGCCTCGCAAGTGGTGCCGTTGTGCGGAAATCGGGCAATGCCCACACTGGCACCAATGTGTGCCAAGTCGCCCGTTTCCAGCGGAATAGGCCGCGCCAGCGAAGCCACGATGTCTGTAGCTATTTGTGCCAACAACGCCTGCCCTTCTCCACAGTTGTAGGCTACCAGGACGAATTCGTCGCCGCCCAGTCGCCCGACTTGATCGGTAGATCTGCGAACGCAGGCACGCAGGCGGTGTGCCACCTCAACCAGCACGCAGTCGCCCGCAGCATGTCCGAAGGTGTCGTTGACCGCCTTAAAACTATCCAGATCGATCATCAAGACGCCCACAAGCAGTCCATCGTCGCTGGCGCGGCGCAGGGCGCGGTTGATAAACAGTTCGCTGCCGTGGCGGTTGTGAAGGGTGGTCAGTGCGTCGATTTCAGCGCGCTGGCGGGCTTCCTCTTCTTTTTCGCGTCGCTCGGTCACGTCATACAGCACACCTTCGATGAGTTCCATCTGACCTTGGCCGTCATGGCTGACCGAAAAGATGCAATGCGCCCAGCTCGGTTGCCCTGTGTCGGTTTTCAGTTGCAAGTCCGCAGCGATGGCACGGCCACCAACAGCAGCTTCGTTGACCATCGACCATGCCAACTCAGGCTGAGCAAAAATGGCCGAGATAAAGTCTTCACTGCCAGGGGTGAACTGGCCGTTGAAGCTGATGCCGACGATTCGCTGCAACAAGATCGGGTTGCTGTTGATGAGTCGCCCATCGG
>CAIXMC010000093.1 GCA_903920405.1 uncultured beta proteobacterium | reverse complement strand
GAGTGGAGCCGCGAGCAGTCAAGCGGCGACCAAAAGGTCATGTGTTTTTAACGCAACCGCGAGCCGTACTCAAGGCGCAATTACAAGCGCAGCGGGATCTCAAAATGGCAGATGTTTTTGCTTAAAGTAGTGCCATTGGGGGTTAGGGGTGATTTGGTTTTTGTATTGCACCACATCACTTTGAATCGCACCCGCTGATGCGGGTGGCAGAAATCAAACGCATCTCCTAAAACGGTGCTTCAAACGCTGCCTGTAGCCAGTGAATCTCGGCAGCATCCATGACCACCACATCAAAACGGCACGCTGGTTCGTGGCCAAGACGCATGAGGTAATCACGGGCTGCATACACAATGTGGCGTTGTTTGGTGGCGCTTACACTGGCTGCTGCACCGCCCTGATGTTTGGTTTTGCGCTGGCGTACCTCTACAAAAACACAAGTGCCGTCTGGCGCGTTCATGATCAGGTCAATTTCGCCGCCGCCCCGACCAGGCGTTCGATAATTGCGTGTGACAAGGCGCAAACCAGATCGCTGCAAATAATCAAGCGCCACGTCTTCAGCACTGTCACCCATCTGTTTGGTTGTGCGTGGCTGGGTCTGAACTTTCTTCCACATGGCCTTTAATTGAGTGAGTTGAGGAAAAAACATTGAAATCTCCTGTATCTGTATCCACATTGAGTGCGAGTTATGCCAGTGCCCTGCTGGCCGCGCAACACGCTTGCGCCCACCAGAATTATCCAAAAGGGACACTGTACATGGTGGCCACACCCATTGGCAATTTAGCCGACATCAGTCTGCGTGCTTTGTACATGTTGCAGTTTGCAGATATTTTGGCGTGTGAAGACACAAGGCATACACAGGCGCTTTTACACGCCTACGGCATTGACAGATCGCACGCGCCAATGCTGGCTGTGCATCAGCACAATGAAGTTGAATGTGCCCAACAGGTGCAAGAATTGCTCGGGCTAGGACTGCGGGTGGCTTATGTCAGCGATGCAGGCACACCCGCCATCAGCGACCCCGGCGCACGGCTAGTCGCTACCCTGCGAGCAGCTCATTTTCCGGTGGTGCCTTTGCCGGGTGCTTGCAGTGTGACTGCAGCGCTCAGTGTGGCGGGGATTGCACCAGGAACGACGCAGCAGGGGGCGTTTGTGTTTGCCGGCTTTTTACCCCACAAAACCAGTGAACGAACAGCGGCAATAGAAGCGCTTGTCAGTGAAGTTCGCACTGTGGTGTTGCTGGAAGCACCCCACCGCATTGAAACTTTAGCCACAGCGCTGGCATCACTGGGTGATCGCTTGATAACGGTTGGGCGTGAACTGACCAAACAGTTTGAGGAAATTGCAACCCTTCAGGCCAAGGACTTTGCGGGCTGGCTGGCGCAAGACGGCCACCGGCTGCTTGGCGAATTTACGCTGGTGTTGCATCCCACCTCTGTTCCAGACATGCCCCCCAATCTGCGTGTGTTAAAGCTGTTACTGGATCAATTGCCATTGAAAACTGCCGTCAAACTGGCAGCACAACTGACCGGTGAGCCACGCAACAGTCTGTATGCACTGGCCTTGAGTTTGAAAGCGGGGGCAGGTTCAAAAGACTTGATCTCTGGATAAGAAATAGGCCTCTAGCCCTTATGGCATAAGCGTAAGTAGCTATTTCTAATATAGCATATTGATTACACAAAGGTGTCATCCATGGTTGAACGTGTTGATGGTGTTGTGATGGGTGCAGGTGTGGTGGGGCTGGCGGTGGCACGTGCGTTGGCGCTCAAAGGGCGCGAGGTTCTGGTCATGGAGGCCGCCCATGCCATCGGCACAGGCGTGAGTTCACGCAACAGTGAAGTCATTCATGCTGGCATGTATTACCCCACGGGTTCGCTCAAGGCGCGCTGGTGTGTGGCAGGTCACGCCATGCTGTATGACTACTGCCAAACCCACGGCGTAGCGCAGAGGCGTTGTGGCAAGCTGGTGGTGGCAAACAGCCCAGCACAGGTGGCACAGTTGCAGACCCTTTTGGCTCAGGCACATCAAAACGGTGTTCAAGGTGTGACCTTGCTGCGTCGCGATGAGGCGCTGGCACTAGAGCCTCAATTGCAGTGTCAGGCAGCACTATGGTCTTGTAACACTGGCATTGTGGATAGTCATGCCTTGATGTTGGCGCTGCAAGGTGACCTTGAAAATGCCTCTGGCATTGTGGTATTGAATTCGCCTCTGGAGCGCGCCAGATATGCGTCAGGCGCTCTTGAGTTAATAGCGTCAGATGGCACACGTTTGCAGGCCAAAGTTGTGGTGAATGCGGCGGGTTTGCATGCACCGGCGCTGGCGCGGTGCTTTGCAGGGCTTGACCCACAACACATCCCTACTGCATACTACGCCAAAGGAAACTATTTCACGCTGGCCTGCCCGTCTCCGTTTTCGCATTTGATTTACCCTGTGCCTGAAGCCGACGGACTGGGTGTGCATCTCACTTTGGATATGGGCGGCCAAGCCAGGTTTGGTCCGGATGTGCAGTGGGTCCAAACACCGGATGACCTGGCAGTAGATGCCACACGCGCCCCTGCGTTTGAGGCCAAAATACGCCAGTATTGGCCAGAATTGCCTGCTGGCAGCCTGCACCTGGGTTACGCCGGCATTCGTCCCAAAATCAGTGGTCCCGGCGAGGCTTGGCGCGATTTTCTTGTTCAAGGACCAAAAGAGCACGGTGTGCCGGGTCTGGTGAATTTGTTTGGGATTGAATCCCCAGGCCTGACCAGTTGCCTGGCCATTGGGGACGGGGTGACTCTTATGCTGAGTGATGATGCTTAGGATAGTGTCAACAATAATAGTTTGTAAGTATTTGACTAATAAAAATATTTTTATGAAAAAGCACTGCCGTTTGCATAAAGTCACCTGTTTGAGCCTTGCCGTCATGTTATGCCACTTGGCTATTTTGTTGTCTTGGGAAGTACCACGTACTGACAGTTCAACGTCTCCCACCATCTTGCGAGTTCATCTTGATACTCACCCACCTGAAAACCGTGTTCAGTGGATGTATCCCTCCGTCAAAACTGTTCCTCTACGCACTGCTCAACTTCATCTCAAGAAGCGATCAACCATGCCAGCGCCAGTCGTTTTGATTCCAGCACCACAAAACACATCGGTATTGAATTCTGATTCTGAAGAATTGACCCCATCGGATGAGCCTTTTGTAGCGGTCCCACCGACGCATGAAATACTTCCATCGGAATCGACCGTGGAACTGCTCTCAAGTGATGCAGATTACCTCAACAATTTTGTGTCGGCCTACCCCGCTCTCAGTCAAAGACTGGGGGAACAAGGCCGCGTAGTGGTGCATGTTCTGATTGGCAAAGACGGCATTGCCGAGTCTGGAAAAATTACACAATCCAGCGGTTACGACAGACTTGATCAAGCAGCGCTGCGCACCGCTTTGTCCAGGCGTTACCGCCCGAGTAAAAAAGCAGGGATTGCACAAGACATTGAGTTGAACGTGCCGATTATTTTTGTACTGAATTGACGGCACTGATGTTGAACCTGGATTCCTCAGTTGAACACGCCCGAGTGGGCTACTGACGGCGCGTCTGGGTAGGCGTGACGAAGCGGCAGGCTACTGCGATCACTGATTAGCACGCTGCGCATATTCAGTGCGCCCCAGAGACTTGTTTGCCATAAATTTTCGGTCTCTGGCATGCGTGGCAAAAGAAGCGTATTCAACAAAGGCTCCAGCAAAGTGGTGTCAGGGTCTGCCAACAGAACAAGCCGCGCTGTGGCATCCAGACGATCTTCTTGCAGTTCACCAATCCAGTCCAGTTCAACCAGCGTTTCCACCACAGGTTCAAGTTGTAACGCATCCACCTGCAACGCAGCACTGAGGTGTGCCAGGCTCAAACCTTTGTCAGTCGCTAAACGTACCCGATCGAGTTGTTGCAAAATTTCCAGCGCCAGCAAAAATGACCAGCCATGTGCGTGGGTGCGGCGCTGAATGCCCGCTTGCAAACTGGGCAAATAGGCTGCCATGACTGCACCCAGCAGAACAATCACCCAGGCCACGTAAATCCACACCAGCAAAATGGGCACGGTGGCAAAAGCACCATACAACACAGAATAGGTGGGAACTTGCCCCAAATACAACACCAGCATCCGTTTGGCTACTTCAAACCCGACCGACACAAACAGTCCACCGGCCCAGGCGTGCGTCCAACGCACGCGGGTGTTTGGCACATAACGGTACAGTGCAGCCATGCCCCAGGCCAGCAAGACAAACTGCAAAGTGTCCAGCAGCAAGCTCACACCGCCAGGAATGACACGAACAAACCCCTTGGACGAAGACAGTGCATACGAAGTCAAACTCAAACTGATGGCCAACAACAAAGGTCCCAGCGTCATCACTGCCCAATACACCAGCACACGCTGCCCCAATGGCCTGGGTTTGCGAACACGCCAAATGCCATTTAATGTGTGATCAATCGTCAAAATCAGCGCCAGCGCGGTAAAAAACAACACTGCCAAACCCACCCCCCCTAGCCTGCTGGCTTTGCCTGAAAACTGCGTCAGATACCCTAGCACCTGGCGTGCAATGCTGTCGGGAATCAAACTTTCAAGAAGCCATTGTTGCAACACCACCTGAAACTTGGCAAACACGGGAAACGCCGTGAACACGGCCAGCACTACGGTTACCAAAGGCACCAAGGCCATGGTGGTGGTAAATGTCAGGCTGCTCGCAGTCAAACCCAGATGATCTTCACGAAAACGCTCACGCAAAGTGTGGGCTGTGTATTTCCAGGGGAAATGGGAGAAATTGCCAAGAAAAAGAATCCGGCGAAGATGCAAAGTCATGGGTATTTCTGGCTTCCCACTTACACTTAAGGCGGGACAAATGCAATATCAATGGGTTACGTTTGATTCGCTCACGTGGTTTTCTTGGCAGGGGAAGCTCACACATTTGGCTGATTAGCCGTAACAAGCGCAGGCATCTGATTTCATCTCTGTCCCGCCTTAAGTGGGAAGCCGAAATTTGGCATTGCCGCCATCGGTGCGTTCGTTCCAGCCTGCGTCAATGTGTAGCAGTACATTGTGAAGGGTAGCTGCCGTTGTCACAACCTCGGCCGGTGCCACAGGCAGCCTATGATGGGTGAGCATCAGCCAACCAATGGCCTGCGCCAATGGAGCGTGAATCAGGTTGCCAAAAGGAGGCAATACGGCATCCAGACCATCGCGCTTCAGTCGGGATAACCAAGTGGCATCATCCTGCTCTGTGGGATTGGCCAATCGTGTCAGCCAGGTGGCATCGTCGTCTTGGCCTACAAAGGCCTCAAACAAGCGCAAGGAAACCCATTCGTGATGGTACTGATTGCGTTCAGGCAGTTGACCAGTCAGACGCATCTGAAACGCCTGACTGGCTTTGCCCACATCGTGCAGCAGAGCAGCCAGCGCTGTCAGCAAGTGAATGTCTTGCCCTGTGTGCTGCGCTGATTCACTTGAGTTACGATTATTAATTATTGATGCAGTAGTTGACAAAAAATCATAAATAATGTAAAATTAACTTTCAATCGTTATCGCCTAAGCACAGGTCTAACGGCTTATAGATAGAGGTGTACATCATGAACACGGATTGGCTTGAAGATGGCAGAAAGATACCTGATGACGTTATGTTTTATTTACGTCGAATGGCAGTAAATGCAGTGCGTAAGCTCGGATATAGTCCAGAGACTATAGCAGAAACTTATAATTTTAATCGATCGTGTATATACAGATGGTTAAATCAGTACGATCAAGGTGGATTTGATGCGTTGGAAAGTAAAATGCCACCTGGTGCAGAGCCTTTAATAACAGTTAAAATAGAAGAATGGCTTAAAAATACTATTTTAGATAGCACACCAGTTAAATTCGGTTATGACACGAATTTGTGGACTTGCACCATTATAGCTAACTTATTAAAGCAGGAATTTAATATAGATGTCAGTGATAGTACGATTAGGTTACATCTTAAGGCAATGAATTTATCCTGCCAAAAACCCGAATATCAGGATGTAAAAATGGATGATAAGGACGTTGATAATTTTATAAATAATAAATTTCCTCTAATTCAACAAGTTGCGCAAAAAATAGATGCTGATATCGCATTTGAAGATGAGGCTGGAGTAGGCGTTATGACTCGGCATGGAAAAACCTGGGGGCTAAGGGGAAAAACACCAGTTGTCAAGGTGAACATGGTACGAGGTGGATATAACGTTTTGTCGGCTGTTACAGCGCAAGGTGGCATGGACTATTTAATTCAAGATGAAAATATAAATGGAAGTAAATATATAGAGTTCCTTGAACAGTTGATTGAGGATAGGGATCGTCCATTAATATTACTTGTGGATCACGCTACATTTCACAAATCTAAAGAAGTTCGCCAATATGTGCGTGCCAATAGAGAAAAATTAAGAGTATTCTTTTTACCAAAACGAGCACCAGCATACAATCCAGACGAACAAGTTTGGAACGAGGTAAAAAACAATTATATCAGGAAGCAGCCTATTAGAAACAGTAAAGACTTAAAGATTAGACTAACAGAAGCACTTGATTCTTTAAGAGATAACACAAAACGTATAATTTCATTTTTTCAATTACCCCGTACTAAATATGCGGCTGGTGTCGCTTAATCAATTACGGCATCAATAT
>CAIXMC010000092.1 GCA_903920405.1 uncultured beta proteobacterium | reverse complement strand
TAATGACTAATGACTAATGCCTAATGACTAATGACCATTGGGACTCTCACTTTCAATCAACCATGAAATAGCTCTCCAGTGCATACTGGTACTGCGTTAGCCGCTATCTTTAAAAGAGCACCGCAACCCCATCAACCCTGGCGCTTGGCACGCTCTGCCAGTTCTTGTGCAAGCATTGACTTGGCTTTTGGGTAAATCAGGGCTTCTTCAAGCGTGATGTGGTCGTGGCACAAAGATACAAAGACTGCAACGTAATGTTTGAGTTCAGCGAGGTCAGGCCAGTCTTCACTTTGTGCGATACCGCGCAGCATGGGGCCTAGTTCCAGCCAGTTTTGCTCAATCCAGCAGTGATCTTGTTGCAAGGTTTTGACAGTATGGACTAGTTCGGCATCGGTGCTGGCCAGCAGCGTTGGAAAGACGTTTTTTTCTTCATCTTCGTGATGCTGGCGCGATGTGCCGGAAAAAAAGGCCTCAATGGTTTGGGCCTGTTGTCGGCAGTTGGCAGCGTGATTGTCAAGATCGAGCTGTTTCAACAGGTCGGACAAGGCATGCAAATGCTGATAAATTTGCAGATGGCAAGCGTCTAGCGCCTGGAATTTCTGAGCGGATACATTAAGTGTCATGGGGAGCTTCCAGAATACAGCGCAATGAGGTTGAGATAGGGTCAGCAAAGGCTGTCCAAAAATTGAAGGGTGAGCGATTATTACGTTAATCTGCACGAATTGTCATTCATTGCAATGATGGTTTTGTCACACAATTGACATCCTCTGCTGTCATACTCATGACACTTTTGACATTGCTGCCAATGACCGCGACTGCCTCTCTTAAAACAACGCCCAGACCTGCCGCCATGAACTGGCTTGACCGCGACATGAGCTTGTTAGCTTTCAATTCGCGTGTGCTGCATTGGGCCAGACGACAAGACGTGCCTTTGCTGGAGCGATTGCGTTACCTGTGCATTGTGTCTTCTAACCTGGACGAGTTTTTTGAGGTGCGCGCAGTCCTCTACACCAGCCTGGCCAAGCCAAAAGCTGCACTCAATGCCATTGATACACAGGCACAAGAGGCCTTGAGCAAAGTAGCCCATGCTCTGGTAGATGAGCAATATGCGTTGTACAACGATGTGCTGATGCCTGCTTTTATCAAGGAAGGTGTTCGTGTTGTGTCGCACGGCGAACGCTCCTTGGCGCAAAAGCGTTGGGTCAAGTCGTTTTTTGAGCGCGAAGTGCGGCCTTTGTTGCTGCCCGTCGGCCTTGATCCTGCGCATCCATTTCCGCAAGTGGCCAACAAGTCGCTCAATTTCATTGTGCATTTGTCAGGACATGATGCTTTTGGGCGCGAGATTGAAATCGCCATCGTTAAAGTGCCACGCAGCCTGCCTCGCTTTATTCGCCTGCCTGATAACCTGTCGGGAAAACGCACGTTGTTTGTATCCATATCCAGCGTGATTCGTGCGCATCTGGTTGATTTATTTCCGGGTAGAACTGTGGGTGATTTTTCACAGTTTCGCGTGACACGTCACTCTGATTTGTCTGTCGATGAAGAAGATGTCAATAACCTTCGCACAGCCCTGCGTCAGGGTCTGGTTCACCGCAACTATGGTCAGTCTGTTCGATTGGAAGTATCAGCAGGGTGTGCCGAACGTTTGACTGATTTGTTGCTGCGCCAGTTTGAGTTACCGGCATCAGCCTTGTACCGTGTGCATGGCCCGGTGAATCTGGTTCGGCTGACTCAATTGATTGATTTGGTGGATCAGCCAAAATGGTTGTTTCCACGCTACGAGGCCAGTTTCCCCCGTCAGTTGACCACCAGCATGCCGATTTTTGAGCAGATTCAAACCGGTGATGTGCTGATTCATCAGCCTTATGAGAGCTTTGACGGTGTACTGGCATTTTTGCGCGAAGCCGTGCTTGACCCCGATGTCCTGGCCATCAAACAAACCATTTACCGCACAGGCTCAGACTCCGTATTGATGGAACTTTTGCGACAAGCTGTTCAGTGCGGCAAAGAAGTCACAGTCGTCGTGGAACTGAAAGCCCGATTTGACGAGGAGGCCAACATCAACTGGGCAGAAAAACTGGAATACATTGGGACACAGGTGGTGTATGGCATTGTTGGCCTGAAAACCCACGCCAAAATGCTGTTGGTGTCACGCCGGGAAAAGCGGATCATTCGCCGCTACGCCCACCTTTCTACCGGCAATTACAACCCCAAAACGGCCAGTCTCTATACCGATTTAAGCTACCTGACCTGCAATCCCAAGATCACGCAGGACATTGAAAACGTATTTGGCCTGCTGGCCAACCAAAGCCGCATTCCACGCCTGAACAAGCTTATTTTGGCACCTTTTCATCTGCAACGCAGCCTGTTGGACTGGGTTGAAAAAATAGCCAAAGGCGCAGCATCGGGGATACCTGGCCGAATCATCCTGAAAATGAATGCACTGACCGACGAGAAGCTGATGGAAGCCCTGGTTCGAGCTGGACAGGCGGGTGTCGAAATTGATTTGATTATTCGCGGTGCCTGCATGTTGCCAGCGCAGCGCCCGGGCCTCACCGACCACATTCGAGTGCGCTCCATCATTGGGCGCTTTCTTGAACATTCACGCGTGTTCTACTTTCTCTCGGGCAGCGATGAAGCGCTGTATCTGTCGAGTGCCGACTGGATGAACCGCAACATGCTGCGTCGCGTGGAACTGGCATGGCCAGTGGAAGACGCTGCCCTGCGCCACCGAATCATAGACGAATGTTTGCAAACCTATCTGAACGACACGGTAGATGCCTGGATGCTCAATGCCGATGGCCATTACACACAGGTGGTGCCCGCCAAAAGCCGATCCAGCGCCAAGCCTAAAATGCATTTGAGTGCGCAGGCACAGTTGACGGCAATGTATGGAACGAGACAGGCAGCGCACCTGTAAACCATTTCCGATCGGATATCCGAGCACCTAGCAGCCTGTCGGACTTAGGATGTGGTCAGTAATAAGTTCCCCATTTGGCTCGTCAGATTTTGGCGCACTGCGTCGTTACAACTCGCTTATGTGGCATGGCCACACCGCACGATTTGCGCCTAGCATTGCATCCCAACTCTGACGGCCAAATGGGGAACTTATTATTGACCACATCCTTAGGGCATCGATAGCGAAAATCGACCCCCAGCGAGATCAGTTTTTGCCATTTTTGCGCCCCATAGTACCCCCTATGGGGCGTAAAAATGGTGAAAAATGAGCCGCTGAGGTCGATTTGCAGCCGATGTTCCCTAAGTCCGACAGGCTGCTAGATTCCCGCCTTCGCGGGAATAACGAAAATTCAACAACTTGCCTTCAGAACAAATTCACCCTGTATTCACGTCCTTTGACGTTGCATTTTTATCTCGAATTTAATAGCCACTATACTTTTCTGCAATTGTGTTTGACGCACGATAACTGATCTTCACACCTCACCAGATAAACCATGGATCTGATTGAAATCCAACCCGAACAGCTTTTTGTGGGGATGTCTCTGCGCTACACCCTGCGCGACAGGGACGGGAAAATCTTGCTGATCAAAGGGCATACCATTGAATTTTTAGCCCAATTAGAAGGCATCAAGATCCGCAAACCCATTTTTGTCGAGATTGATCAAACCGACGAGGGTGTGCGTGCCATGATGTCTGGCATCTCTGCACTCAATTTGGCGGGTGCGCCCATCAAGGATTTTTCCAAATACCTGGGCATCAAGCGTTCAGTACATCGTGATGCGAAAACTTCAGAGACGCTGATGCAACTTTGGGGTGATCTAGAGTCTAAATTAAGCGGTCTGATCGGCAATGTCAATACAGCCAGTGATTTACAAAACAGGGTTTATGAGCTGGATCAAACGATGGTGCAGTTGTTGGCGCAAGACACTGCTGCCGCACAGTTTTTACTGTTTCACCGTGCGGTCACCCATTTTGGAAGCTATAGCGCGCTGCATTCGCTGTTGTGTGCCACACTGGTCTCTTCCTTAGCCGATTTTTTTGGTCTGCCAGAATGGGAACGGCGCAGTTTGACGTGTGCTACGCTGACCATGAATGTGGCCATGACCCATTTGCAAGATGTGTTGGCCATGCAAAAAATGTCACCCAGTGTGCCTCAGCGGCACGATATTGATGCCCACCCTGCAAGAGGTCACCAACTGTTGGTGCAAGCGGGTGTCAATGACCAGCATTGGTTGTCGCTCGTCGCCCAGCATCACACACATCAGGAAAGTCCCGCCGAATTCAAACTATGGCCGCTCTTGCCTCGTTTGTGCAAAATTTTGCAGACGGTGGATCGCTATACCGCAGGCATGAGTCCCCGCAAATCACGATCCGGTCGAACCGCCCGTGATTCTGTGCGTAGCGTGGTGATCCAGGCAGGGGCCAATCACAATGAAGTAGGCACGGCATTGGTACCTCTGCTGGGCTTGTCGCCACCTGGCACTTTTGTCAAGTTGGTCAACGGTGAAACCGCCGTGGTGCTGCAGCGTGGTATCAAACCCGCAGAGCCTATTGTGGCGTGTGTGCTCAACCGGCAAGGTGACCCCATTGCCGAGCCGCGTGTTCACCGCACATCACATGAACCGTTCATGGTTCAATCCACCCTGACCGCCACATCTGTTCGGATGCATTTGAACCTGGAAGCCATGTTACGGCTCATGCCACGCGGCATGACTTGACGGATGCCAATGGGCGTGGCTGGGGTGCGATTCAAAATGATGTGGCTTTGCTTGGGCTTGCGACATCCAAACATCCAAATCCCCCCTAACCCCCAGGGTGAATTTGTTCTGAAGGCAAGTTGTTGAATTTTCGTCATTCCCGCGAAGGC
>CAIXMC010000091.1 GCA_903920405.1 uncultured beta proteobacterium | reverse complement strand
ACTTCGACATCCCTGGCGAGCACTTTGCCAAGTTCCACACCCCATTGGTCGTAGCTGTTCACACCCCAAAGGCTGCCACTCACAAACACGCGGTGTTCCTGCAAGGCAATCAAAGCACCCAGGCTGGTGGGTGTGAGTTCATCGAGCAGCAAAAAGGTACTGGGGCGGTTGCCGGTAAAGTGCTTATGGCCGCCTGCATCAGATTGGCCCTGCATCAAGGCTTGCGCTTGCGCCAATACGTTGGACAAAAGCAGCGTGTGGTGACCTGGTAAATGGTGCTTTGGCTTTTTGACGGCCACAAATTCAACGGGTACGACATCAGTGCCTTGGTGCAGCATTTGAAAATATGCATGTTGTCCGTTGGTGCCAGGTTCGCCCCAGAGCGTGGGGGATGTCTCAAAAGGCAATGTATCGCCCGAAGCATCGACACGCTTGCCATTGCTTTCCATTTCCAACTGTTGCAGGTAAGCCGGATAACGCCGCAATGCGCTGTGGTACGGTGCAATGGAGCGGCTGGTCAATTTGTGAAAGTTGCGATACCACACATCGAGCAAGCCTAAGCGAACCGGCAGGTTTTGAGCCAATGGCGCTGTGCGAAAGTGTTCATCCATGTCATGCGCACCTGCCAAAAATTCCCGAAAGCCTTGCGCACCAATCGCAATGGCCAAAGGCAGCCCAATGGCAGACCACACCGAGTAACGTCCTCCCACCCAATCCCAAAATCCAAAGGTGGTGCTGATGCCAAAGGCGTTTGCTGCGGCTACGTTGGTGGTGAGCGCCGCAAAATGCCTTGCGATGTCAGTTCCCCCCTTTGCTTCAAACCAGGCCTTGGCGGAGTTCGCGTTGGTCATGGTCTCAATGGTGGTAAAGGTTTTGCTGGCAATCAAAAACAAGGTGCTTTCAGGCTGAATGCGTTTGAGCACAGCGGCTAGTTCATGACCATCGACGTTAGAGACAAAGTGAAAGCGTTTGCCCTGTGTGGCGTAGTCGTCCAGCGCTAAAGTTGCCATTTGCGGCCCCAGGTCTGATCCGCCAATGCCAATGTTCACCACATCGGTGATGGCCGTATCGGTGCGCATTTTTTCGGCGTAAGCCAACATGGCATCGAGCGTGGCGTGAACCTGGTCAAGACTTTTTACTACGAAATCAGTAGCTACTAACGCATGATGGACGGGCGTTAGAGGCGGATTTCTTAGTAACCAGTGCATCACCGCACGCTGCTCTGTATTGTTGATGGCTTCACCATTGAACATGGCTTGTCGATGACTTTCCAGGCCGGTTTGTCGTGCCAAATCCAGTAATAAATTTTGAGTGGTTTCGTCGATGAGATTTTTGGACAGGTCGGCAAAAACGTGAGGGGCGCTTTGGCTGAACGTGTTGAATCGTTTTGGATTGGCAGCAAAGGCAGTGCGCAAATCAAAGGCATGGCCAGCGGTGTCAAACTGGGTTTGCAGTGCTGCCCAGACAGGGGTGCGGTCGCAACGGGTTCGTGTCATGGTGATTCCTTTTTGTGATGGGGTTGGGGCTATCAGGCCGCCTTCAGTAGTTGATCGAGCAAAACGGCATCTGCACAAAAGGCGCGAATGCCTTCGGCCAGTTTTTCGGTGGCCATGGCATCTTGATTCAAAGCAAAGCGAAAACCAGCTTCGTCGTAATCAATACGCGCCACATCAATGGCCTTGGCTTGCTCTGCATCTAGTGCGCATTCAAGCGGCGCATGGCTTTGTGAGAGCGCTGCCAGTAGTTCAGGGCTGATGGTGAGCAGGTCGCAGCCTGCCAATGCCGTAATCTGGCCCATATTGCGAAAACTCGCGCCCATGATTTCGGTTTTGATGTCAAACTTTTTGTAGTAGTTAAAAATTTGCGTCACCGATTTAACACCCGGATCATTGGCACCGAGGTTATCTGCTTCAACCCAACTGGAGCCGGCAGATTTTTTGAACCAGTCGTAAATGCGACCGACAAAGGGCGAGATCAATTGCACCTGGGCTTGTCCACAAGCCACTGCCTGACAAAAAGAAAACAGCAGCGTTAAATTGGTGTGAATACCACGGCGCTCCAGTTCAGTGGCAGCGCAAATACCTTCCCAAGTGGCTGCAACCTTGATGAGCACACGGTCAATGTGAATGCCCTGTGCCTGATAAAGCTCAATGATGCGCTCGGCTCGCGTTACAGTGGCGCTGGTATCAAAACTCAAACGGGCATCGACTTCGGTGGAAACACGCCCCGGGATGATAGACAAAATTTCGCACCCAAAACGCACCAAAAGGCGGTCAGTGATTTCATCGAGCGACCGCCCTCGAAACTGGGTGGCTGTGTCAGTCAACAGGGCTTGGTAGTCTTGCTTTTGCACGGCTTTGAGAATAAGCGATGGATTCGTGGTGGCATCCGTCGGTTGGTAGGCTTCAATTTGCCTGAAGTCGCCGGTATCGGCAACGACCGTTGTGAATTGTTTAAGAGTATGGAGTTGGTTCATGTCGCCATTATCCTGGATTCCTCAGTTGACCGCGTATTATCTTCACTAAACCGTTATGAAAATTGATAACAGATGCCACAAGCGGCTGATGGGGATGGGCCGACTGTGGCGCAGCGGCCAGAGGGCACTGGTTCACTTGATTTACGATTATCAATTACATCCACTTTATCTTTCCCCATTATTCATGGTGGAATAATTCTTAAATGGACTGCATTTTTCAGACTTGCAGTCAGGGCAACATATTGATGCCGCAATTGATTAAGCGACACCAGCCGAATATTTAGTACGGGGTAATTGAAAAAATGAAATTATACGTTTTGTGTTATCTCTTAAAGAATCAAGTGCTTCTGTTAGTCTAATATTTAAGTCTTTACTGTTTCTAATAGTCTGCTTCCTGATATAATTGTTTTTTACCTCGTTACAAACTTGTTCGTCTGGATTGTATGCTGGTGCTCGTTTTGGTAAAAAGAATACTCTTAATTTTTTTCTATTGGCTCGCACATATTGGCGAACTTCTTTAGATTTGTGAAATGTAGCGT
>CAIXMC010000090.1 GCA_903920405.1 uncultured beta proteobacterium | reverse complement strand
GAAAGGACAAGGCATTGGCTGAAGCCGCCGCCTTGCTGGTGCTGCAAAAAAAGTTCCAATCGCTGTGAGAGGTCGTGGAAAAATGACATCATCAACACAGCGTCTAAATTTGTTGTCGCTCATCCTTGAGGCTTGCACAAACGGTGCTCGCTTACATCTTGCCTGTCAACAAATCGGTTTGTCTTGTCGCACGGTACAGCGCTGGGTGGCCTCTTGTGCATTGCCACATATGGCATCTCCAACGGTAGATGTGGTACAGGAAGCTCAGGCATCTGTAACTGCGTCTGATGCAATACCTGTGGTTCACGGTGTGCAATCTCAAATGGCAAACACACAGTCCACCAATGAAGACCGACGCCAGGCGCATTTGCGCCGACCGGTAACCGCACGCAACAAGCTAACACCAGATGAATGCGCAGCAATCCTAAAAGTCATCAATAGTGATGAATTCAAGGACTTACCACCCAGCCAAATCGTACCTCGCTTGGCCGATCAAGGTCGTTATGTCGGCAGTGAATCAACCATGCAGCGCCTCATGCGCAGTATGGGTCAAAACACTCATCGTCGCTTGGAACGTGCTCCGCAAAAACGCAACAAACCGTTGGCACTCAAAGCCACAGCAGCCAATCAGATTTACAGTTGGGACATCACATATTTGCCAACACAGATCAAGGGAGTGTATTTTTACCTGTACCTGTTTCTCGACATCTTCAGTCGCCTCATTGTTGGCTGGCAGGTTTATGACACCGAGAGTGCAGAGCAGGCCAGTGCATTGCTGGAGGATATTTGTCTGCGACACGGTATTGCTAAAGGCAAGGTAACCCTGCACTCTGATAACGGCTCTCCGATGAAGGGAGCAACAATGTTGGCGACATTGAAACGCTTGGGTGTTATACCATCGCGCAGCCGTCCTGCCGTCAGTAACGATAATCCGTTTTCAGAGGCGCTCTTCAGAACGTTAAAGTACCGCCCAGATATGCCTGTCAAACCATTCTCAGACATTGAGCAGGCACGTCAATGGGTTCAATCGCTGGTCAATTGGTACAACTTTGAGCATCGTCATAGTGCTATCAGCTTTGTCACCCCAGAACAACGCCACACTGGTCAGGATATTGAATTACTTCAACGGCGTAAAGCGCTTTACAACGAAGCACGCCAGAAAAATCCGCTGCGTTGGTCAAAAAATACACGCAATTGGAATCGTGTTGAAGATGTCCATCTCAATCCTGATAAACCAAATAATACGGAGGGAAAAAAAGCCGAGGAATAGACAGATTTTTTAAATTTTTTGCGACAACTTACCTGACTTCTACCGGTAGGGTTGTAGCCAATCTCTGCGCCATCCTGATTGCCGAAAAGTAGTTTAACGGTGGTATCGACATCAAGTATCCAGTCGGTATCCAGGGCTTCAATAGTGCTTTCCTTGAGGGCCGCATCCATCCATGCAATGGCCTTATCCAACTGAGCCTGGCGGATGATACGTTCTTCTTCAGTGCAGTTATCGCCAACGCTCGGTGCCAGAGCCTTCAATGCACGGCGCAGGCTTTCGTCGCTGATGATACGTGTCATGGCCAAGATGTGAGACGCCACTTCGTCACCACGCAGTCCATTGATATGCGCGTAGCGGCGCTGGCCGTCAAGAATGGAGAGCAGCCAGGTACCTAAAACGTCACGTATTTCGGGCGCATTGGGACTGGTGTATAAAAGTGGGTAACTCTCAACCCAGCGCTGGAATAGTCCAGACACATCCAGAAATTCGGCGAAGAAAGCCAATTGGCCTAAAGCGCTTGCACTCGCATTTTCGTCCCAGCGCACATGCAACACGCCTCCCGGTGTTACAACACGCAAACTGCCGTTTTGTTGCGACTGCATTGCAACGGTGGTCTGAGCTGCTTTGGCAATTGCCGATAGTTGAAATTTCTCTTCACCCATTGGGTGATCCTCCAACATGATAATAAACCTCT